>JAIPHA010000018.1 GCA_021735445.1 Candidatus Omnitrophota bacterium | reverse complement strand
TAATTCTTTTATCTAATTCTTTTTGTAGGCCCAGAGTGTTATCAACTTTAAAACTTCTTTTGTTGCCATAGACAATTATCCCGTAATCAGGCTTTTTGCCAAAAGAGCTCTCGGTTAAGCGCATATAACAGGCCAACTGCAGGAAAAGGGCGAAAGGGAAGGGAAAAGGGGACCGGGAAAAGGGCGAGGGAAAAGGGGACGGTTCTATTTTATCCTTGGCCTCCCCTTCTTCAACCGAGTATTAATTACATTAAAAGCTTTTTCCATTCGCCCTATAAACTTTTCTGTCCCTAAGAACAATTGGCCTTTTAACGCTTGCTTAATCTTTCGTTCTTCTTCTCCTAATAATAACTCCTTGTATCTCTGCTTTCTAATATTATCATTTCTCCCCAGCTCTTTGTAGTATTGATCTCTATCAACCAGCTCGTCCTCCATCCCATAGGCATAATATCTGTAGCTTGAAAGTTTATATTCCCTCAAAGATTTTACCATCCTCGCCCTGAGCGGATTGCGCTCAATATATATCCCGCATGACAGCAAATAGCTCTCTCCCTCCACTAATAAGCTTTTATATCTATCTTGCCAAAAATGCCCGGCATATCCATACTTTTTCTTATAATAATTATAATATTTAAGGTTTATCCGCTTCATCAGCTTCGAAAGGTGGGTCTTTTCATTTGTCTCAATAAGCATATGCACATGATTACTCATAAGACAGTAGTGGTATAGCTTAAACGGCTGCTCCTCCTTTACTTCTTTTGTTATCCCTTTATATTTAGAAAAATCTTCTTCATCATGGAATATCCATTGTTTATTATTCCCTCTTGTCAGTACATGAAATATTCCATCATCTGTATATATCCTTGCTACTCTGGGCATAAAAAAATCTCCTTGAAAAAATCTCCTTGAATTTCTTTTCCTCAAGAAGATTATACCAAATATCTCTTTGCTCTGTCAATTAAATAGAACCTTCCCTTTTCAACGACCAATTCGCACTGCATCCGAAATCCCGGTTAAAATTATAGTCAAACCATTGAAGCGAACCCCATTATATCAAAAGTTATTATATCAAAAGTTAGCCAAAAAAACAGAGGAATTATATTTATTGGATATGTCTATGAGGGCAATCGCCAGAAGCTTAGGCGTAAACCGAAGAACCGTAATACGAGCCCTAAAATTCAAAAATAGGCTACCTTAAACCCGGAGGTAAAATGAATTATTTTAGCTTTTACCGGCTCCTATACCCCAGAGAAAAGTATATCTGGGCCCAAATCCGTATTCTGCATGAAACCAAAAAAGCTATTTTAGTCTATTGCAACAGCAGAAAAACCTGGATTGCTAAATCCCGGATATATAAGATAAGATTGAGAAAAGGTGTTTTTGAGATTTATACTAAAGAAAGCTCGATTGAGTGATTTATCTTTATAAACTATGTTTGTTAATAGTAGCATAAAAAAAGAAGCCTCTACCCCTTTTTTTGGTTATTTTTTGTCAAGTGTGGAGATTCGACCCTCTTCTTCCTTTTTTATTATCCATAATACATTCGGATACTTACTACTTAATTTTTAGCAAAAAGGTCGCTGTTGTCCCTCTTTCCTCTCAAAATTACCTTAAAAAACTACCTAACAAAACACCTTATATAAACTACGCTTTTTATTTCTTTTTTATCTTAAAGCTGCTAATCTTTTTCTGCTTTTTCTAAACGCTGCTGGAAACGCTCAAACCATTCTTGGCAAAGGCCCTTGCTCTCTTTCAACGCATCAAATTGAGACTTAAAAGTTAAATAAAAGCCTCTTTCTCCTGACATAAACAGTCGATCTAAGCCATCTAAGGTTAATTGAGATTTTGTCTCATCCAACTCCAAAACAAAACCATCATAGTCAAAAGCTATGTTTTTGGCTGTATTAAATAAACGAAACTCTTCAACATCTTCTATTCCATAATCATGGAGATAAACGTAATTAGCGGTAACTTCAATGCTGTATTCTAAAGATAGTTTGTTATCGGCATAACTTAAATCAGAATCTATAAAGCGGTCAAAAATCATTCCCCAGCCGCTAACATAAGCTTCTTTAAGAGACGAAAACAATTCGTTAATCCGGTTTTCTTTTATGTTAAAAAACCTATAGTTATATCTTAAAACCCCAGTCCCTGATCCGGCAAACTGAGTAATATAAAATAGTGAATCATCTAAAAACTCTATTTGCGGGGCTGAATATTTTTGATAAGGAGAATAGATGTTATCAAAATAAATCCAATCGCCGTTACTCTGACGGAAAAATAGATACTGATAATCTGATGTAACCACGCCTGATGAACTTCCTATCCGTAAAATTTTAAGATTACCCTCTGTATAAAGCTTAGTTTCAGGATACTTCAAATACCACTCATCTTCTTGGTTATAATCAAATAAATATATGTCTGAATCCTTTCGTATTGGTTCAGGGATTATGCCGGCTTTTTGCCAAAAATCATATATATCTACTGCAGAATAAGAGTATTTCTTTCCGTCTGAAGCGGTTGCTTCAAACTCCCGAGGTTGGGCAAAAAACTCCTCTGCTTGCTTAAGAGTTAACCCTAAACTATATCCGGCCGGGCAAAATAAACCAAACCAAACCAACAAAAGTATAATTAGTTTCATTTTAAAACTCCTTCTCAAGCATTTTATCGCTTTTCCTGCATTTGTTGTCACTTAATAACCTATTAGAAATATTATTTTGAATAACCTCAAAAGCAGTATAAACTATACCTCTTATTTCTCCGGGAGCTGAATCGGCCACTATCCATTTAAGTTTATCCTTGATAGCTCTAGTAACAGCTTCGCTATCAAAAGAATAAACGTTAAACCCTAAAAAAAACTAGAATTAAAATTACAATAATTTTCATTCTTTTCCAAAAACGTATTTATCGCCGACAAATCCTATCTTTGCTTTGTTCTCTTTAGCAAACATGCCACTGCTTTCTATTTCGGCCCCAAATATAAAATCATCCATTCTTATTGTTTTTCTCTTTTCTTTGCCGATTTTTCTCATCGCATTAAAAACAGCATTCTTTATATATCCGCCTGTAAAATCATACTTTTTGGCAAGCGATACAAAATCAACATCTTTAGATAACCTAATAGACTTGGGAATATGGCTTTGCCATATTTTTTCCCTTAATTTTTCATCCGGTTTTTCTAATTTTACCTTTAAAGAGACTCTCCGTTCAATGGCCTGGTCAAGAAGTTTATCTAGGTTGGTGGTTAATACCGCTACCCCCTCAAATCTCTCGATTTCTTGCAGCATTATATTTACAAAGCGGATATTGTAGTCCTGCTGAGCGTAGCTTCTGTCATAAAGAAGTGAATCTGCTTCATCTATAGATAAAATCATATCGTTTTCCTGAGCAGTCTTAAACATTTTAGAAATATTTTTATCCGTGCTGCCCAACCACCTACTGGTAATTTTAGGAAATTCAACAAGAAGCATTTTTTTACCCAGATAAGATGCTATAGCTTCAGCTAACATACTCTTTCCTGTACCCGGCGGCCCGTAAAACAAAAATATAAGATTTTTATTATTTTTGATTACCCTGCCTGCTCCTATTTTTTCCAAAAAATTATCTTTATAGTTTGAAAGAAAAAAAATTACCTTATCCTTTATCTCGCTAGCCAACTTTACATCATCCAACAAATATCGAGGTATTTTTTGGTAGCCAACACGATCAAAACCACTATTCTTTTCCTTTTGGACGTCTTCTAATTTTTCACCGTCTAATACCTTTGAAATAAGCTCTAAACCTGCATATGATAAGGCATATTCTTGAAAATTCTGTGGATAGGGTTTTCTACCCCCTTTAGCCAAAATTTTATTTTTAATAAGCGGGCTGGAATATGTAAAATGCCTTACTCTTTTTATCCTTTCTACTATTGAATCTCTATAATCAAAAAGGGCTAGAATCTCACTCTCTGAACACATGCTGTTAGGCCGGTGATAGAATTCAAGATAAATGAAAAAAATAAAGACTTTCTTTTCAAAATTATTCAAAGAATAATAGGCTGCTAATTCCTCGATAACAAAACTCTTTCTGCACTTTAAACTCTTTTTTACCCTTTCCCAAAATAATTCCTCTTTCTTTTTTAATTCTTTATTTATAGAAGCTATCCGGCTCTTGCAATCTTTAGCCGCCTCCTCTTTCTCTTTGTTTTTATTAATTTCACTAGCCTTTTTTCCTACACCAATAAGCTCTCTTTTTTTATTAAGCAGAATACAAATCTTAAAGTACTCATCCAAATACTGCTTATCGCTATTTATCAATTTTAGCTCCTTTTTCGGCAATTCTTTCTCCACTCTCCACCTCTTCTTATCTTACGGATTCCAGATCCACCTTGTCATAGTACGTGCAACGCACTCCTTGCCTTTGGCTCTTAAATCTGCGATATATTTAGTCCCGAATTCACTAGCCCCATAACCTAATTTTTCAATTAATCTCTCGGTATAATAATCACTTTCATCAGGCCCCAATTCTATAAACCTAGTTAAGGCGTCAAAAGCTGTTTGATCGTCAAACCCAATAGTTAAAAACACCAGAAACGCTAGATAAAGAGAATTATTCGGGTCAAGCTCTACCGCTTTTTTACAATGCGTGATAGCTTTATCATCATTATTTATATTTTCATAGACCTCTGCCAGCTGATAATAAGCTTCTGCATCTTTTGGATTCTTTTTGAGCGCTGCCTCTAATCGCTCTATTTCTTTTTCGGGGTTTTCAATGCTATCATTCCACTCCATAACGCCTCCTTTTAGTTAAAACAATTCTAATTAACTATAGTATAACTTTTGACCACGACAGGGTTGTGTCGCTATAAAATAAACACTCCAAAGAAAATAAAACTCAACTTATTAGGTAGGCTCTAATTATCAGAGTTTAAATACTTCTTTATCGTCTAATTCCCGAACATTATCAAATAATTCATGGAATTTATTCGCAGCAAAACTATGGATAGGTACAATTACCTGCGGATTCAAGGCAGCTCCAAGGCGTTTTAAGCTTCTAATCGTAGCATGCCCGCTTGTGTGGGCCTGGCGTATATCCATATTGTGTCTTTGGCAAAAAGTTTCCGTAGGCTTAAAAGAAGGCTCCTCCATATAACCGCCCCATTGCGAGTAGAATAAAACTGATCCGGGCCGAATTCCGGCTGCTTCAAGCTCGGGCTGAGACCTCTCCCGATAAACAACAAATAGATTGCCTCCTTTTCGCCGCAAGCTTGCAGGACTTATTTCATACCGGCGCCACCGTTTGTACCAATCCGGCATTTTTTTCTGCTCTAACCTCTTCATAAAGTGCTTTGTAAAAAGAATACCTACATCTTTAAATCCGTTTGAGGGAACCGGCATGCTTTTACGCATAAGCTCATGTAAAATATTTGCTGTATAAAGATCAAGTACAAATAAAGCTTTGAGACGTCTTGCAGATCTATAAAAAGTTACAAGCCTGTCAACATTCTGCCCGGAGCAAAAAATAAATTTAGCACCGGGGTAGCTGCGTGCCTCTTTTACAATTTTAGTTTCAAGCTGCTCTTCACTATCAACACTTTCTTCTGCCCGGTCCACCATTGTGCCTTCCATGATGAGCACATTAACTCCCAAAGGGGGTGATTTTAAAAATTTCTCAAAAAGATCTTTTTTCCGGCCATGCCCGCGAAAGTCACCGCTGTAAAATATCTTTTTTCCTTCGGTTTCAACTAAAAAAGCCATTGCCCCATAGCCAGAGTGATCCATCAAATAAGGTGTTATTTTCATATTGCCGACATCTACCGAATCATGATTTTTTAAGAAAAACTGCTTGTGCTTACCAAACTGAACCGGCAAAAACACATCAGCCGCTTTAAGCATGCGCCCTGCGTCTCTACTTAAAAAAACCGGAATATCTTTCCGGATAAATTGACAAAAGCCGTAGTGGTCTTGATGGGGGTGCGACAGGAAAAAAGCATCAACAGATTTTCCGTCGTCAACACCCTCATAAAGCCCTTTTACTGTCGGAAGGACTCCGCTTGCAAGCAATTGAGAAGCTGTTTTTTTGCGGAGAGAAAAGCTATTGAATTTTTTAGTTTTATCTTTGATGTCAACTAAAGGAATGCCTAAGTCGATTATAATCCGAGTTTTAGCTGACTTTAGCTCAACACAACTCCCTCCGATTTCTTTTGTCCCACGGTGAATTATGAGGTTCATTTTCTCCTTAAAGAAGTTCTGATATCTCTAATTTTTCTTTCTTCAGTAAAATAAATATAGTGCAATTCTAATATATCCGAGTCTATCTTTAATCTCTTACCTCTAAAACCTTCACTAGCCAATTCAATATTATTATGAAGTGGCATGACACAGGCAACACATAAAATAAGTTTTTTTGGAATACTTCCTGTAAATCCAAAAATCTTCCACCATTTACCTCCGCATTGACTCCGAAGAAGTTCTCTAATAAAAGTTGCATAAGTAAGTCCTTGCCTTATCACAGACTCTGGAGGTTCTTTTCTTGAATATTCATCTTTTAATTCCATAATGCAAAGCTTGGTCCTGCTTATACGTGCCAAAATATCTATTCCTCCACCATTTTTATTCGCATATTCAATTTTCCCTCCACTTGCTCTGAACGGAGTAGGCATTTGAAAACGTGCAATCTTTGCTATTTTCACCGGTTGGATATTATGGAGTAAACGATGCTTTTGTTGGCCTTGTTTTTTTGAAAGTTCAGTTAATAGCATGCTTTCAATTCGATGTTCTTCGTTATGGTTTCTACTTTTTTTACTTCTAATAGGCATCTTTTTAAAATGTTTTCTAAATTCTCTGGCAAATCCTCCATCCCAATTCCCATTTTTCGCATTAACACTTATCTCGCAACTAAAATCTCGCTTATTAGTTTCGATAAAACGTGTACTATCTAAACTAATTTTATCATCAGAAATCCTCAAAACAGCGACATTCTGTCCTAGATATCGTAAGCTAAAAATTGATGCCTTACACTTTGCCTGACCTACATTCATATACAAATATAATGGCGATGCCTCATAAAATCTTTTTTTATTTTTTTTTATTTTTTCAATATTATTAAGTATCCCTGTTGCATAGTTTTCATACCTTCTTTCCCATTCTTTATTTAAATCTAACAAATTTTGGGCACGCGTAATAATAGCTTGGAACTTTTCCATTATCATACCTCCTTTTATTATTCAAGCCATAAATAACCATGGAACATATTTTTCTGTTTCACACATATAGGGCCTAATCTCCCGCTTCTTCATCTATTAAAAAACTCTAAAGAGCACTTATCCCTTCCGAATAAATGCCGTCATCATTAGTTGTAAGGATATTCATTAAATTACCTTAGGGTCGGTCTCTATCATATCGATACTAGCTAATTATAAAATAAAACTCACCAAACTGCTCAGTGCACATATAATTGGAATGCATTAACTATATAAAAATACCCCGTTCTACTCTTTTTTCTTTTTAACTAAATTTTTGAGACAGCATCGTGCCGCATTTGTTTCAACCGCATCAATAAATATATCATGACAGTTTTCAATGTGATTCTCTTTGATTCCCAAAATATCTTTTATTTCTTTTAACTTATATTTCCACTGCTCTTGGCTGGCTTCTTTTTCCGGATCATTTATAAAATAGATAAAAAGTAAGTATACTTTTTTTGGAGAATGTTTTTTAATATTTTCTTTAAGAAAATTTTGGAAACAGATGCGATTAATTATTTGATAGTATTCTTTTTTCCAATTCTCTTTATAATTATCCTTGCTATTTAGCAATCTTTTTCTAGTATTTAAGATAGACTCCCGTATCTTATCCTTATTGGCCTCATTTGTTGAACTAGTACCTCTTTTATTTATTTCCCCTATGTGACTCTTCGCCTCTACAAGTATATACCCTTCCTCGCCTCCTTTTAGTAGCCCTAAAGCGTCCCATTGAGGAGATCTAGATGGCCAAAACTTTTTGAGCTCATCCTTGAGATAATCTAACCTAAGTTGTTTGAGAAAATTTTGACCACCATACTCTTTAAAATTATCCTTAGGAATAGGAGAAACCCATTTTATCCTTCCTTTAATTCCTTTTTCCTCCAGCTTTTTCCCTAAATTACTTTTGCGACAATTAATTAAATACTGAATCTGCAGTTGACTTAATTTATAAGCTATGCCATTTTCATCTGTTCGTTTTCTTTGCTTGCTTTTCACTATCTCCTTCTTGCCCATATTGTTCCTCCCGTTATAGATTATTTTCCTTGCTGCTTCTTATTTCGTTAAGATATCACGCTCTTTATATTTTCCCTTTTAATTTTAACTTATACTTTTTTAACTTATCACTAATTTGTTCAACAGCAGCCTTAGGAGATATAATAACAACATACGGAATCCACCTCAATACTATTGGAATCACCTCTTCATAGTCACAAGCTATGCTTTCTATAAGCAGTGAGCCATCTTTATTCTCTTTTTTGATCTTTTGAAGCGGAAAATATATCTTCTGCCTAAAATAGCGAGCCGCACCTTTATCAACTTTTAATTTTATCTTCTTATCTCTCTTTTCAGAAAACCAGATGTTTACGCTCTCATCAAGCATGGTTTTTAAATTTGCCGGCATTTCAAAACACTTATTAAGAATCTTAAGTTTTCTGATATTTTCCAACCTGAACTTCAATATCCAGTCTTTACCATGAACCCTCGATAGAAGATACCAGAATCCATCAAAAAAGATAATTTTTAAAGGGTCAACTCTAAACCACTTCTCTTTTTCTTGAGTAAAATAGTAAAACTCTACTGTTTTCGAATCTTCTATAGCTGAATTCAGCTCCTTGAAAAAGGGAAGCCCTTGATTAAACTTTATCCCTTCCGGCATCTTTGCATAAAAACTAGATTCTCCTTCCTGAGTTATAACCTTTCGTAAAATACCTCTGAAGGAGTCTTCAAAGTTCTTCCCTAACTCTTTGGTCATCTCATAAAAAAAAGATAAAAGGGAGGCCTCCTCGTTAGAAACAGACATTTTTTTAAGCGAAAAACCTTCCGCAAAAGAATGGATGCCTTTATCAAGCATTACCAGAGGAAAGCCGGTCATATTAAGCAGCTCCAAGTCCCTTTGCACGCTGCGTATGCTGACATTAAACTCATCGGCTAACTCAGAAGTTTTGACCTTTCCTTTTGACTCCAGTTTATTCAAGATAAATAAAAGCCGGAAGATTTTCTTATCGTATGATTTATTTTTCATGCTATTAATATAACAAGGTTAAGCGACAACACTTTGTCGTATAATTTATAATATGCTCTTTCTTTTCGATATGCAAGACAATTTATGTCTAATATTTATTATTTTTACATACCAAAAGAGAGACCCTATTCTCGTCCTTCCCTTTATCCGCACGAAAAAAAATCTGGATAAAGATTCATATTCTGCATGAAACCAAAAAAGCTGTCTTAGTCTATTGCAACAGCAGAAAAACCTGGATTGCTGAATCCCGGATATATAAGATAAGATTGAGAAAAGGTGTTTTTGAAATTTATATTAAAGAAAGCTCGCTTAAATAGCCGGCTGATCAAAACCTCTGATGGAAAGTAATCACTCTACCTTCGCTGATAATATCTTTTATCTTCTCCCTCAGCCAGCGCTTAAACAAATTCCGGCTTAAAGGTATCAAGCCCAAAAAACCCAGCAGGTCAGTTATCAGCCCCGGGGTTAAAAGCAGCAAGCCGCTGCATAAAATCAAAACTCCATCAAACAATCTATCTGCCGGCATCCGGCCATTATTTACCTCTTCTTGAATCCTGCGCAAAGTGATCAAGCCTTGTAATTTTGCTAAATATGCACCGGTTACTCCGGTAACAATTACAATTCCTACCGTATAGAATACCCCCAGAAACTGCCCAATCTTTATCAACAACGCCAACTCCACAATCGGCACCACCGTAAACAATAAAATTAAATATCCCAACATAGTTCTTCCTCTTTACCCTTTTTCATTACTGTTTCAATTGTAACACTTCTATATTTATCAACAAAGATATTGCTTCCAGATTTTTCAAATTTTTGATGAAACTTACCCTGAATATGCCGAAAGAAAATCTGGAAAAAAAGACTGGCCAGGGTTGCTTGCTTTGATTATCTTTTATCTTTTGACTCTTCTTGTATGCTGGCTGCACTCGCTTTAATTTTTAGGATTTGTGATACCAGCTAACGTTCAAACTCATCTACCCGAACTTCAGCAAGCGCGCTGCGAGAAATAGATAGAATAAGTTATTAGTTATATTTTTTTTCTAACTCTAATTATTTTTGGTCTATCCTCCAACCAAATTACATTACAATATAAAATGCCAACATTATGACTTTCAATAGCTTCTTCAATTTTTGCATCACTTTCTTTAGGATCGGCTGGTATAAAAGTAATAGTTTTTTCTTTATGCCTCAGCATTATATCAACTTCATTGAGGTATCTTTTTTCACTATCTTCAAATTTAATTTCATATTCTTTACTATAGGAATCACAGGTTGCATTATCATCAGGAATTATTGTTTTCCCGAATTTAAAATAAGGATTGGTTATAACTACAGTCCCACCAGTATAATTACGAATATTTATTATAATTTTATTGGGAAAATTTGTGCCTTCTTCACGAGAATGCGCAATATAAAAATTTAATCCTCTAGTGTATGATTTAGTTCTTATATAATTCATAGCTAAAACAAGACCGCCAACAGCTGATAACGCACTTAATGCTGGCCATAAACCTATTTTATTGGCGCCCAAAAAAAAATCGTAAATTGAATCCATCATTATTTAAGTATATCTAACATTAAAAATTACCGCTATAAAAGGCTGCGGGGCGGCGGATCACAGTCCAGTAGATTGCCTTATTAAAAATTTACTTTTTATGTTGCGAATAATTATATCTTTACCATGCATTTGTTGTGGTGATATTTCAAATTCAAACCTTGTGTTGCCATTTAAAACAACAATGGCTTTGCCTCCAATTACTTGGCTATTTTCGGGAATTCTACGAAATCTTATTTGAATAATGTCAGATGTTTGAAGGGTTTCTATTGGCTTGCCAATAGCCGAAAGATTGTCTTTCACATGAAAGATCCCTTTGTAAATAACTTCTCCTTTTCCAGTTTGTTTTACATTTGATTGGGTATCAGCGAGTAGTAATAAAGATTGGCGGTTTTTTACAAAACTTAACAATCCGCCTTCATTCATATATCGCGTGGCGACTTCTTCATCAGATTTTACTATCACTGTGACTTGGGCTTCCGCAGATGCAATTGGTTTATTTAGAGGATTTTCTAATTCTTTAATTTTTTCAGATAATTTATTTAATCTTTCTTGTTCTGTTCCTGTATATTTTTCTAATGCGATAGTTTTGAATGGAGTAAGCTGTGTTTCAAGCCGTTGGATTTCAGAATTTTTATTTTTTAATTCTTCTTTCAGATTAGATACGTCTTTTTTATATTGTTCATTGTCTTTTGCTAGCTTTGATTGATTACTCCATGCATTTATTCCTGCTACGATTATCCCGCCAATAGCAATAATGAAAGCTGCTCGAACACCAACATATTGATACCATTTTTTCTTATTTCCCATATTTATTTTCCATTTATAACAATTTTTATATATAGCTCAGTTTTCTGAAGTTCTAAACATTACTTAACAAATTATATCATATTTTACATTTCTTAATAACCGAACTATTAGATATATCTGCAGGTGAAGTTATGTTAGCCTCTGGCATATCCGGAACAATATCCAGCCCTCCACCATGAAAGAATGCTTCATAACAAAGCTCTGAGCAAAAATGATCTCGCCTCTTCTGCCAGTTGTTAGCTGTGATTTTCAAAGGCAAACTGATCTTTGCAAGCAGTTTTATAAATCCCAACCAGATAACGCCGGGATAATCATATCTTTCATTAAGCTTATCAACTAAGTAAGAAATAACGCCATCTAAATTATAAGAATAATCTTCTTTTACTCTATAGATATCATAATCTCTAGGAATTTTTCTTATATCCCTTGCCCTTATCCCACCTCTTGCGATTGCCTCAATTGCTAGATTCATCTTAGGCGAAACACATACTGCAACATGTGAATACTTACTTCCCGTCCCCCAGGCAATTAGCCGGGAAATAAAATCACGTTCGGCTTTGAATAACAAGATATCACCGGGTTTCACTTTAAATCTTTACTTATCAAAAACTGCATCATATTTTTGATTGTTCATACTAGTTAACTTTTTTGAAAATAAACTGCTCTCTTTATTTGCTACCACCCCATCAAAATCATACAACTTGCCGCTAATTCCGATACCTTCATATTATCATAACCTTTACCTGCAGCTGCTTCGTCTACACATTGAATCAATTCAACTGCAAAAGGTTTCAATGTTTCCATATCTCCAGTTTGTTCTACTTTATCCTTAATTTTCGGACGCACCATTGCCCAATCTGCTGCTGTAGCTAACTTATTCGAGTATGATGCCTTATTCCATTGAGAAGCAATCGCTCGATGCAAAGCCCCTCCTTCATACCAACTGTTATCAGCTGACACAAACAGAGGAAAAATGAACAAAACTATCATCAAAGTAAAGATACAACTTACTCTTTTCATCACACCCTCCTTAGCTATATTTTACCAATATAGTGCCATTTTTAACCGTCAATTAAAAACAATGCTATTTAATCCTCAGCTAATGGCAACATTTTATAAATATTCGCCTGCCTATCTGCAAAATCAGGTGGTGTAGGTTTATCGCGGATGATTTCAATTAATCCTTTATCCTCTAATTCCTGCATTCCTAATGAAATAGTAGTATCGCTTATTCCATAGAGCTTAGACACATCTTTCTGGCTGCGAAACCACAGCGGGTATCTGGTTGAACGGGCTGCTTCGTATAGACAAATCAAATACAAATACTTTGCCCGCATCGAAAGTTTGTCAGAATACCCCTCTTTCCAATACTCATAGGGAATTATTATCTTGGCTACATCTGAATCATCACTAACATTAGCTTTCAAGGTTACTTTACCCTTTTTGTAATCTATTAAGCCATGCTTTTTAAGCGGAATAAGCAGCCGGTGTATTCTTTCATAATAGTAATGATGCGCATTACGGTATTTTCTTAAACTCGCCGGTGCTTCATAACCCATCTTCTTTGCTAATTGGTCATAATCTATCTCAAAGTAAGATTTACCAGTTTCTTCTTGCATCCTACATAGCAATAAATAAAGGTCTAACTGCTTATAAGCTTGGGCTTTTAGAAGTTGCCGGCCTAAATCAGAAGAAAGCAGAAAACTTGATAAGAGCTCAACCCCATCGTCTGCTGGTAGAAAGAATTCACCTTTTGAAACCAGAATACTTTCAACGTATTCTCGAAAAGCTATCGCATCTTCCGGAGATTCCTCTAAATAGGTAACTTCATAGTTATCTTCAATTGCAGCCCTTGACCAATTAGCACTACCGATAAAAATATACTTATCATCTATAGCTACACCTTTAACGTGCAACAGTTCTTTCGGTGTATCAAAATAAACATCTATACCTTCATCTTTTAGCTTCTGATATGCCAGACGGCTTGCCTTAAATTTCGAATCTTCCAACACTACTTTTACATCTACTCCTCTATCTTCAGCAGCAATCAAACCATCAACCAAAACATTAACCGGATTAGGCCCATCCTCTTCATCAATAATCACAAAATACATCGCAACCGTAACCGAATCTTCTGCTTTTTGTAGATGTTTGTGCAGTTGATCATAATAAGAATTACCGATGAGAAGTTGCGCGGGGGAAGTTAGAGTTAGAAGAGAGAAAAGGAATGTTAAAACTATATATTTAGCTCTTAACTTAATTTTTCACCGCCTTTGATTTTCAACTGATGGTCACTTCTCCTATTTTCTTTCAGGTATACACCGAAAAAATCAGGAAATATTACTTTCTTCTATTTTTTTTTATACCTACAATAAATTCTGCAAACTCATTGTAACCATCAAAAAATTCATCTAGCTCTTGTTGATTCAAAATATATATTTTTTTCTTTGGTTTTTCTACTAAAGGAACTACAGTTGTCACTTTGTATTTAGCGCTCATATATTCATCAACATTTTTATTATCAATAATTATTTCTTCTGTTTCTTTGGTAATAATATTGGGTGTTTCGGTATATAAAAAATTTAATAGTTCAACGCCTATATGGATAATAATTTCGACATCTTGTTTTCTTATTTCTTCTCCATGTATTGCACGATTACATATAGATACAACCTCTCGTAAAGAATGAGATATCTTAGTTGATAATATTTCATCATAAGATAACTCCATAATCATACGGACTAAGGACGGTGATCTTCTAATATGAGATTTCATATTTGTTGACACATGAAGCCTAGTTATAATCTTTTCTATTTCTATACGCAATTTTGCAAGAGCAAGTACAGGATCGTCTTTGGATAATTTTTTTATCTTTTCTAAAATTTTTAAACTTTTATTTATTTCTGGACTTATTTTTTCTGGTTCAGATAGCTGAATTTCAACTTCTTCTTTTACTTTCTGTATCTCTCTCGGACTTATTTCTGCTTCAAAATTACCTAGTTTGATCTTTTTAACATACGGAATAAAAGGAATTATAATAATAATTATAAGTAACGTTAATGTAGTATTATCTACTACAATTTCTTGTATAGATAGTGTGTGAGCAATAAGTAAAAATATAGCAATTACCAACATAGCCCACCAAACATGATTAATTATAAGTTTTCTCATATCTTCTATTTTCAGTCTTGGTTATGTAGATTTTATTTCTTTATTTTTTCTTACAGCTTCTAATATTATTTTTAAATTTTTACTAATAGCTTTAAATAATTCGGCCGCTTTTTCCATAACAATTAAATTCTTTTCCCAAAAATCATCAGGAACTCTCTTCTCAGCAGTTCTAGTAAATTCTAGTAAAACTTCTATTATTTCTCGATCTCTGAAATCCATTCCAATATGATGCTTTGTTTGTTTATGTTCTGGGAAAAGATTAATAACCGCATCTTGTATGGAATTCGGCGGAACTTCAAACTTAATAGTTTTCTTAAACGGAATTAGCTTATGAAAAGCCTTATTCCTCGCATCTCCGATAATTTTTCCATATCCGCCTAAAGACTGTTTGTGCGGCGATTTCACCCAAGGTAATTCCTTAAACGCGTCTGACAATTTAAATTGTTTTGAAATTGTAGTCCAAAGAATAATCGGTTTTAAATCACAAATGCTTATAATCAGCCGTAAAAAAGGAATCACATCACTATTAAAATTATAAGCAATTCTAAGTATTTCATTAAAAGAAATATTATCCGAATACTGACTTTCTTTATAATTTTTTAAAGCTTTTTCATAATTAATAATTTGTTCATAAATTGCATTACTAATATTATCAATGAAAGAGTGTTTGCTGTTAGTGAAACTATTAACACCGGGGAAATTTAAATTAGCATAGCTTTCCTTATTCAATTGGTTTAAAGCTTCATCTAAGGTGCTTTTGATTTTGTCAGCCTCTTCCTCAGTTACATCTCTCCCCTCTAGGTATTCTTCGATTTCTTTCCATATTATTTCATAATCGTTTGCGTTCTTGATAATAATTTCTGAAGATTTAAATTTAATAAGTTTATCTAAAGCAGGATCCAGAATAATTTTGGAGAAAAACGAATGGTTGAAAGGCTTTTCTAATAAAACATCATCTTGGATACTCCCTATTAGCACAAACACAATATTGCCAAGACTTTTAATTTCATTAGAGATAGCTCGATCTATATCAAAAAATTGAAGTTGATTCTTTGCCTTAAACGATATCTTCTTATAATCCCTATTCAATTTAATACCAGTACAAACACATAGTTCTGATTTTTGGTTATTCAAATATTTTAAACAAAAATACTTGTCACTTTTTTTAGTCTTAATATCTTTTTTTGCCCTGTATAGAAATGTATTATTAAAAACAATTAAATCATTTTTATTAAATTTATTATTCTTAATCCACTTTTTATAATCAGGCAATTGTGTGAATAAGTTTAATTCTTCAGTTATAATTCTCTTTATTTTCTCAAAAGCCATAAATTTATCCCGCATTATTTAATTTTCAAACGTTTCCTGCAAAACAGCCTGCATGAGCTTTTCACTATCAGTTTTTGATTGTTTTATCTTTCCTTCCAACGCATCACAATACTTCATTAATCGATCTAATTTTTCAATAATCCGTTTTTGTTCTTTTTGAGGGGGCATTGGAAAAGATAAAAAATTTAAAATACCCAGATTAATATTTTTTTGAGCAGTTGAAGGAGCAAAATCTGTCAATCGGTTTTTTACAGAAGCGATATAATATGCAATATATTTTGATAGCGTTCCAGTACATACCAAATCCGTATAACCAACTATACTGTCTGGAAAACAAGCATCCATTCCTAAAAAACCAGTTTCTGCAATGTTTGCAGCTATGGTTACACAAAGAGTACCTCGTCTCCACATACGAGACTGTTGCAATCCCAAATCATTATATTCAGAAGAAAATGATTTAATAATATTTGACGTTTTTTTTGCTTGTGCTACATCGCCTGTTTGAACAAGGGGATATATTCCATTTCTAAATAATTTTACATCATTCCGTGGTCTATGTTTTGATTTGCCTCTTTCTAATAAACCTGCCTCCTGTAATCTACACCACCCCCACCCCTTTGGTAATTCATATGGAATTTCATCTTTTGTTATTGGTGGTAATGGCTTTGATTTTTTTATTTTTTTTTCTTTAATTAATTTTCCTTTCTCGGTTTTTATTTTTTTTAAAAGTTCTGTCGCAGCTTCATCTTTAGGATCTTGCTTTACAAGTTTTCCTTGCATTGCTTCTTGAAGGATAGCTTGTTTTAATTTGAATAATAAATTTTCATCGTAAGGAAGTTGTTCCACGATTTGATTAATCGTCTTTTCAATTGATTGTATTTTCTGTACGATATTTTCTTGTTTTTCCTGTGAAGGTAAATCCAGTTCTATTGGTAGAAAATGCTTCGGCTTAAGTTCTGCTTTTATCCCTCCCGGGCAATTTTCTTGTAAAAGTTTTCTAAAATACGGACTTCTTAAAAATATTTTTAGGAATTCTTTAGAAATTAATTCTTCATCTATTTCATAAGATGAATAATGGATTGTTGCCAATACTTCTTTATTGCCTTCATAAACATTAAGAGAATTTCCGCCCCCTTTAGCTATTCCAATTCCAGACAAAGTCAAGTCTCCCGGTTTAACCAAAATCATATTAGTATTTGACGGCTTATCAGAAATAAATATTTCTCCATTTTGAGTGATTTTTTCAATTCTTTGGAGATTTAGCTCTTTTGCTTCTTTTGGCTTAAACCTGTCCTGTCTTTCTTTTAGAAAAAAAGAAATCTTACACTTCATCTAAATATCTCTTTTGATTTTCTCAACTAATTTTTTACTGCTTTCTAAGCTTTTTTCTAGCCTTTCTAAAACATCTTTACTACTCAAATTTTCTTTTTCTGCTCCCCGACTCGGATTCTTAACATCTAAATTAAAACCCTTACTAACTATTTCTTTGACTGAAACTTTCCATGCATGCTCATTTACCTTTCGTTTATTCCACCATTTTTTTTCAAGCTCGAATTCTTTATATTTTATTGGATTGATTTTAGTGTAAGGACGGCCTTTTCGCTCTTTGGGAAGAGGATGGTCAAAAAACCAGATGTTTTTTGTCGACGATCCTTTTTCGAAAAAAAGCAGATTAGTTTTAATTCCTGTATAAGGTGAAAATACACCATTTGGCAATCTTACGATGGTATGTAAATTGCAATCATTAATAAGTTTTTCTTTAATTCTTGTTTTTACACCCTCTCCAAACAATGTCCCATCAGGTAAAACCACCGCAGCTCGTCCTCCAGATTTAAGTAATTGCATTATCAGCAATAAAAATAAATCTGCTGTTTCTTTTGTCCGATAAGATGCAGGGAAATTAAGTTCAACTCCATCTTCTTCAACCCCGCCAAACGGAGGATTAGTTACTATAACGTCAACTTTATCTTTTGCGCGATATTCACGTAATGGACGAGTAAGCATATTATTACGGCGTATATTATTCGGCGTTTCAATACCATGCAAAATCATATTTGTTACACATAACAAATGCGGTAAAGGCTTTTTCTCAACTCCGAAAATATTTTTTTGCCATAATGTTCGGTCATCTAAGTTCTTTTCTTGCTTTTTTAAATGCTCTATCGAGCATGTAAGAAAACCACCTGTTCCACAGGCAGGATCAAGTATTTTTTCGCCCAATTTGGAATTTATCATATTAACCATAAATTGTGTAACTGGTCGGGGCGTATAATATTCACCGGCATTTCCGGCATTTTGTAAATCTTTCAGGATTTTCTCATAAATGTCGTTAAATAAATGCCTATCTTCTGCCCGGTTAAAATCAATGTCTCCTTCGATTTTGTTTATCACTTGCCTAAGAAGAGTCCCGGACTTCATATAGTTATAAGCATCTTCAAAAACCTTTTGGATAAGGTATCCTTTCGGATTTTGATCCGGGTCGATATTCATTGATTTTAACTCTTTAAACAGTTTATTGTTTACAAAATCAAGCAATTCATCTCCAGTTATTCCTTCATCAGGAGCTGCCCAATTTCGCCAGCGTAAATCTTCTTTTAAGGGAGATTTGTACTTTTTGTTCATTAATTCATATTCTTTTTCTTTATCATCAAAGATCTTTAAAAAAAGTAACCATACAAGCTGTGAAATGCGCTGCGCATCTCCATCAACACCTGCATCTTGACGCATTATATCTTGAATTCCTTTAATAGTAGCAGTAGATACCATAATATTTTCTCCTTAGCTTTTATATATTAATTCTTCAACTTCATGCAAGGCTTGGTCATATTCGGCCCTTCCTCCAAACATTTGAACTATTTCGATAGGAGAACCGAATTCGGTAAACGGATTAACTTTTAGAATTTCTATATCTTCTATATTTTCTATGCCTTCATCCGCATATTTCTCAAGTAACGCATCAATTACTGCCCTTGCTTGCTCACCATACTTAGCAAAATAATCCTTCTTTTTGACTTTATTTACTCTTTCACGCCGGGTAAGAGCAGGTTGATCATAAGCGATATGAGCAACTAAATCAAATGGATCCATGTCTTTTCCAATTTCTTCGGCAAGCTCTTCAAAGAGTATGCCTTGGTTTCTCAAATGATGTATTATTGCACATTTCTTTTCTGCCTGGCTCCATTCTTGCAAAAACTCATCTAAAGATTTATATTCTTTTTGTATTGCTTTTTTAGTAAAATCTTTCAAAAATTCTGTAATTAACCTACCATCTTTGCCGTAATATTGAACTCTTTCATGAACTACAGAAACTTTAACATCACCAACTACATATTTACGAGGTTTATCCTCTTTTTCTTCTTCAGAAATCTCAACTTGCGAAATAGGTTTACTATCACTAATTACCTCCTCACCTTCTTTTTGTTCTACTTTTATTTCTTCGTTTTCTAGCGGTAAGATTTCATCTTCTGCTTTAGGCTCGTAAACAGATACAGGAAAACCATCAAAATTAGGATCAGCAAATAAATTTGTAGCTTGGCGAAAATCCATAATTGTAAAGTAATACTTACCAAATTCTTCTCTTATTCTGCTGCCCCTGCCAATAATTTGTTTAAATTCGGTCATTGAATTAATATTTTTATCAAGCACAATTAGCTTACAAGTTTGTGCATCAACACCGGTAGACATTAGCCGTGAGGTTGTAGCAATCACAGGATATCTTTGCTCTGGATCAATAAAATTATCAAGCTCTCGCTTTCCTATTTCATTATCACCTGTAATGCGTAAAACATACTTATCGTTTTCATTAACTAATTCAGAATTTTGGTTCACTAAAGCTTGTCGCATACGTTCCGCATGGTCTATATTTTCACAAAAAACTATGGTTTTAGCAAATTTATCTCCTGTTTTCTCTAGAAACTCTGCTATTCTTTTAGCCACTGCTTCTGTTCTTTTAGTAAGAATTAAATTCCTGTCATAATCTTTTTTATTATAAACTCTATCTGGTATCTCATATCCTTCGTCGTCAATTTGACCCGTTAATGGACGCCAAGCGATATCTTTATCTAAAGTTACTCTAATTACTTTATAAGGAGCTAAAAATCCATCCTCAATTCCTTGTTTTAAAGAATAAGTATAAATTGGATCACCAAAGTAATGGATATTGGAAACATCCTTTGTTTCTTTAGGAGTAGCTGTCATCCCAACTTGTGTAGCACTAGAGAAATAATTTAATATTTCATGCCAAGCTGAAGCTTCAGCAGCACTGCCTCTATGGCATTCATCTATTACGACAAGATCAAAAAAGTCAGGCGAAAATTCTTTATATATATTCTTAAACTCCTCTACACCTGATACGCTTTGATATAATGCCAAATAAACTTCATAAGACTTATCAATTTTCCTATTTTTAATCTTAGTCATCTTATCGCCAAAATGCTTAAAGTCATTTGTCCTTGCTTGATCAGCCAAAACATGCCTATCTACTAGAAAAAGGATTCTTTTTTTAATTCCGGCTTTCCAAAGCCGCCAAATAATTTGACCGGCAACAAGAGTCTTTCCTGTTCCTGTAGCCATAACAAGGAGCTGACGCTTTTGCCCTTTAACAACTGCCTCTATCGACTTATTGATTGCAATTCGTTGATAATAACGGGGTTTCTTACCTCCCTGTTCGTAATGGTAATCTTGAAGATATAAGCCTTCTTTGTCTTTAGTATCAAAACCTTTATAGACCTTATATCTTTGCCAGAGCATTTGTGGTGAAGGAAAATTATCTAAATTTAATTCATTTTCAACTTTTCCTTTTTTGACCGTTCTATCATGTTCTAAAAAACCATCACCATTTGAGGAATAAACAAAAGGTATATCTAAAATATCAGCATATTCCAAAGCTTGCTGCATTCCATCACCTACTGAATGATTATTATCCTTGGCCTCAATAATGGCTATTGGTATATTTCTTTTATAATAAAGAATATAGTCAGCTCTTCTTTTCTCGCCACGATATATTTTTTTACCTCTTACAATTATTCGGCCATTTGTAAAAGTAACTTCTTCTCGTATTTGCATCATTTTATCCCACCCTGCTGCCTCCAAGGCAGGATCTATATATTTTGTGCAGACATCTCTTTCTGATAATTGTTTTTTCATATACTATCTTCAGACACGTTTATAATTTTATTCTTAGTAACATGAATAGTATTCATTAACTTCCTCTGTCCAGCATAAGCCTCATGTGCAGGTATATTACAATAACGCACATCTTCTGTTAGCAAATAATCAGCAAAAACCTGTATTTTTTCTCTCCACGCATCTTTCTCTTTAACTTTAACTAATATCTGCAACTTGCTAAAAATTTCTTGTTTGAGTATAGGTGTCACATACATCATTGCTAAAATATAGTTTGTTTCATATACTCCCCAAAAAAAATGTTGTTTTCCAGAAGGTGCTAACTCAATTTTTTCTGCTTTATTAATATTGATTATGGTTGGGTCATAACTAACACATAAGCTTGCTTTTAACATTTTATCCAACCATCCTGACATTATTTGTGGATCAATCGTCATGGCTTGAAAATAATCATAAACCTGTTGGACGTCAATAAAATGTGATTTGTCCTTGGCAACCGGTACATCTCTTAGCATTTGTAATATCCGTAATCCTAGTAAAGGTGTTGTCTCAAAATCAGAGCTTAATGAGTAAATATTACGCAAAAATTTATGTTGACCTACAGGATAAATATCATATTTATCACGTATTATTCCTTTTTTTATTATATGCACCGGTACAACAATACTATTCCCTGCAACATATGCTTTGAAAAGATCATGAACCTTTAGATGCGGAGAGGCCATAATATTCCTTACTAATTCCAAGCATTGACGCACATCATAATTAGATAAATTTCCTATCCAGCGCGATACCCATCCTGTTTCCAAAAAAACTTTCTGTAAACAGATAGCGAAATAATTTAAATCTTTTAAAGATAATGTTATTCCTTCGGTGAAAAAATAGCCTCTACCCGATTGTCGTTTTTCATATGCTAAACACTCTTCAAAAAACTTTATCCTTTTCTCAACTACAACTTTAGGATCTGGTGTTGGCAAAAATAAAGTTTCACTGTCAAAAGACTGCAAAACTCCTTGATTAGAAAGTTGCCACGTTGTTCTGTCAGTTAACGGTATTATCATCAAACATATAGCTTGTTCATATATAGAACGTGCGTATTGAAAAACTTTTTCTTGAAATTCAATTGTAAAATGATCAGCATTATCAAAGACAATACAAGGAATCTTTTTTCTTGAAGAAATAATATTCTTAATAAGACGACAAATATATTCATAAGGAGTTTTCGTCCTTTTTGTTTCTACGTGCTCTCCAAACTTTATTTTGAATGCATTTTTATCATTGTCATACAAATACTTATAAGGTCCTGCGCGCCATCTCTTATATTCATCATAAAACATTCCCTGCAAATCATTGTATTTTGGAACTCCATTTTCAAACACTGCTTGCTCTGCAGCTTCAAGTAAATTTTTATTCATCCAATCAATAACTGTATTAATATCACCATTGCTTTTACGTAAATCCATTCTCATCACAACACATTCATTAAGCAATTTCTTTGGAAGAATTAAAGTAAAGAATCTATCTATAAAAGTTGTTTTCCCTGCTCCTTTGGTCCCTACAATAAGAACAAACTCATGACGATGCGTAGCTTTTACTCTTTTTATTGATTCAATAAGAGTTTCTCCCTTTAAAGTCTCAAGTGATTTTACTTTTCCTGCTAAATCTTCTGATATGCGTAGCAATCTATCATCCGCATATCTACTTTCCCGCGTTACAACAAAGCATTTAGCTAACATTTTAGGATTCTCATCTCCTGTTAACCTTCGAAAAAAAGAAAGCATCACTTTATCTAAATCATATGCCAACTTATCTCGTGGCAAGAGCATTTCGGATCCTGGTGCACGTATTGATTTACAAAAATTATGAAACCTAATTGGTTGCCCTTCTGCTTCTTGAAAATAAGCTCTGAATTCAAGCTTTTCTATTGATTCATAACTTAATAGCTTATAAAATAACGAAAAGTTATCTCTAATTTTATCTAAGTTAGTGAACACAAACCCGACGCCGTCAGTAGTATCACGTCCATCTCCTAGCCTACTTCCTCTAAAAATTATCCATTCACGTCCATTACTAACACAAGCTAGCTCTGCATTCTTCACCCCACAGTATTTTATTGCTTGTTCTATCCCCTCTTGAGAGTTTTTATTTTTAAAAACTGGCCCATTAAGCTTATATGCACAACCGGAATTGTGTTTTTTATCTAAGCCCAAACCCCTCCCATCTCTTTTTGCTTCAACTATTAACCGAGCTAAGCCCCGCATCATGAATTTATAATCAAGATATCCAGAACTAGCCCTCTCTTCCGTTAAAAATGAGCTATAGGGCCAATCCAAAACTTTTGTAAAAATTCGATCAAGAACCTTCACTCGTGAATCTTGCTCTGTAAATATAGTTTTCTTATATTGTTCAATCTCACCAATTATTTTATTAAACATCTTAAAAGAAACATCTATATTTTCCATATTTGTTACTCCTGTATAATCATTTACGTTTTTAATTTCCTCCCACCAACTTATCAATACTCATTTTAAACACATCTGCTAACTTGATTAACGTCTGCAGCCTTGGATATTCTGCTCGGCCTTTTTCTTTGCGAAATTTTCTGACTCTTTTTATTAACATTCATCTTTACTCGTACTCTGGTCCTCTATATTTTTCAGTCATTTTCTAATCTTTCTAAAATTCACCTTCATCCACAAAACTAAACCAATCACTGCCCCCCACAATCACATGATCCAAAACTTTTATTTGCAAAACTTTTCCGGCTTGCACCAATTCGTCAGTAAATATTTTATCCTCTCTGCTTGGCTTAGGATCTCCAGAAGGATGATTATGAACGCAAATAAGTGAGGTTGAGAAGTATTGCAAAGCTTTTTGTAAAACCTCTCTGATTATCGGTTTTGCCTGGTTTACTGTGCCTTCGGTTGCCTCTATTATTTCTATAATTTGGTTTTGGGAATTTAGGAGTAAAACTTTAAAAACTTCCTTCTTTAAGTCTCGCATTCTAGGCATCATAAATTCTATAACGTCTTTGGCAGATTTGATTTTTGGTTTATTTTGTTTTATTTCTTCTTCTTGAAATCTTCTACCAATCTCAATTGCAGCTCTAATTTGAGCAATTTTTGCTTCACCTAAGCCTTTAAACTCTTTCCACTGAGTTAAATCGGTATGAGATAGATTGCGAAAGGTTTTGAATTTCTGGATAATCTTTCGGGCAAGATCGATTGCACTTTGCCCTTTTACGCCACTACGCAAAAGAATCGCTAAGAGTTCTGTATTTGATAATTTATGTTCACCTTCTTTAAATAACTTTTCTCTCGGCCGGTCGTCTTTAGGCCAGTTTTTTATCGATTTCTCATAGCTTATATTTTGTTGAGCCGTCTTTCTCACCTTCCTTACTCTTCCTCCAAAAAATACGATGTGGATTTTTTCAGTGCCTTGGCTATCTTAACCAGCGTCTCAACCGAAGGCATTGAGATGCCATTTTCGTAGCGGGAAATACTTTTTTGTTTGGCTTTAATCTTTTTGGCAAGTTGAGTTTGAGTTAAATCACACTCTACCCGGGCTAATTTGATTTTTTTGCCTAACTTTTTTGCGTTCATTGGGCCTCCACAATAAAATTCCAATTAGTTAAAATAATATTTGACATATCTCTAATTCTGAGCTATTCTAGGTTTAAGTCTTCTAATAGCAAAAGCCGGCGTCGTGCCGTGTGTGGACAACCACCTAGCTATAGAAGGCTTATTTTTTTGCAATCTAGCTCATTGCTCCTGCTATAAAAATTCCGAGGATATTTGGCCGTATCGTAAATATCCCAAACAAAGCTAACCTTATCTTTAATAAAGTTATAATACCTCATTTCTCTTTTTGTAAATACTCTATAGATAGCCCAATTCATATAATCTATTACTTGCAAACAAGGCTCACCGGTAGGCACCTGAGACTGGATAAAGGCCTGGGAACCAATCTTGATAAAAAACTTTTTCTCAAACAACTTTTTGGCATGCTCAATAGCTTCTTCTAATGGCTTCTGTCGATTCTTTGATCCTCTTTTAGAAAAATAAATAAAATTTTTTTCAGCCCGATGCAAAATGTTTTTAAATAAATGCGAAATAAGTTTATCATAAAATCTATTCTCATTGCAGCCATATTTTTTAAAAACACCTTCGATTTTGCGGGCTACAACAAACTGTGATTTAAAATTTAAGGTGCTTAAACACTTATAAACTTCCTGCCTTACTTCCGGGCAATCGTCTGTAGCATGAAAATGTTTGAATGTTCTTTTTAGAGAAGGAATATCTTTTAAATATGGATCATTTTTTATTTTATCTCTAACTTTTTCTAACTCTTTTCGAATTGCAGAAGGATCATCTGTTTCAACAAAACCCAGCATTAGCAGTTTCGAACAACCCTTTTCTCCAACAATAAATTGTCCATTTTTATTGTAAAAACAAGGGTCCCCGGCTTCATCAACAAAATAATAAGTGTTTTTTCTTTTAGACTTTTTTGCCATTCTTACATTAAATAACTAATAATTTTAAAACCAAAAAAACTACTTGACAACATATACCTTTAAAGGTATAATTTAGTCATATAAAG
>JAIPHA010000017.1 GCA_021735445.1 Candidatus Omnitrophota bacterium | reverse complement strand
CCCGTCAACGTCATAATCTCCAAGCACCATTACTTTTTCTTTTTTAGATACTGCCTGTTTTATTCTTTTTTTTGCCTTAAATATATCAGGCAGCAACTTAGGCGGGTGCAAATCCTTTAAAGAAGCCTGCAAAAAAGAAATAACTTGACTCTCATCGACCCCCCGGCTTAAAACGATATCCGCCAAAAGAGGGTTTATATTAAATTTAGTTGATATACCCCTGCCTTGCCCCAGGATATTTTTTACTTTCCAACGCTGCCTTTTCATCTGTTATCCTTTTTTTATCTGGGAAGAAAGGTTACATTTCCTCAATCGGCTCTATTCCCAAAATTCCAAGGCCAAAATAAAGAACTTCCTTGGTTGCTTGCAAAATATTTAACCTAGCTTTTGTTTTTTTAGGATCATCGCCTAATACTCTTACCTTTTCATAAAACTTATGAAACATCGAAGCTAATTCTTTAAGGTATTCGATAATGAATACCGGCTCAAGGGAATAATAAGATTTTTGTAAGCATAAAGGGAATTGTAAAAGAAAACGAACCATATCCAATTCTTGCGGTTCCTCTAAATATTTACTAAATTCTTCATCCAATGGGCTATTTGCCTTTTTAAAAATACTTTCTATCCGCGCACAAACATAATGAATATAATACAGAGGATTATCAAAAGAAGATTTTTGCGCCAAATCAATATCAAAATCAAGATGGGAAGAATCTTTACGGGTTAAGTAATAAAAACGAGCTGCGTCTTTGCCCACTTCATTGATCAATTCGGAAAAACGAATTAATTTCCCGGCCCGCTTTGACATTTTTTGTTTTGATTTAAGCGATACCAATTGGATAATAACAACAGTAAGCAAATCTTTTCTTTTATATCCTAAAGCTTTTAGGGCTGACTTAACTCTACCAATATAGCCATGGTGATCGGGCCCCCATAAATTAATAAGTTTATCATAACCGCGCCTGCATTTGTTGTAATGGTAGGCAATATCTGAAGCAAAATAAGTAAGGGTCCCGTCTGACTTTTTTATTACTCTGTCTTTATCATCAGAAAATTTAGTAGAACTAAACCATAAAGCTCCTTCCTGTTCGTAAACGAAACCGTCTTCTTTTAATGCCTCAATAGCCTCTTCGACCTTTTTTTCTTCGATTAATTTTTTCTGGCTAAACCAATCATCAAAAGATATATTCAACTTATCGAGGTCTGCCTTAATTAAAGACTGGATATAACAAAGACAGAACTGATAAAGGCTGCCGCCGTTACCTTCTTTTAGATAAGCCCTGGCGACATCTTTTAGATATTCGCCTTGATAGCCTCCTTCGGGTATGTGACATTCCTTGCCTTCAATCTCTTTTATCCTTTCTTTGGCAGATAAAACCAAGAGGTCAATTTGCCTTCCTTGATCATTTAAATAATATTCCCTTTTAACCTGATTACCTTGAGCTTCTAACAAATTAGCAATTACATCGCCTACCACAGCTTGCCGGCCATGGGCTATAGAAAGAGGCCCGGTGGGATTGGCGCTTACAAATTCAATTAATACTTTT
This sequence comes from Candidatus Omnitrophota bacterium, assembly GCA_021735445.1. GTDB lineage: Bacteria > Omnitrophota > Gorgyraeia > Duberdicusellales > 4484-171 > PXAH01. The sequence goes on along the minus strand of JAIPHA010000017.1, from coordinate 24,989 downwards.
CGATTATTGTTTCCTTTAAAATAATCCTGTTTATATTTAATAATTTCTTTTAACTCACTTATCAAAAGGCTTTCTGAAAAAAATAAATTTACAAACCCCGGTTTTGCTATCTCTATTTTTTTAATATTTTCGCTGACCCTTTTACCTAAGTCTTCTTTAATTTCTTGAGCGATTTCTAAAGGATTTTTACCTAGCTTTGAGGCAATTTTTAAAGGCGCAGCGGTTGATAGATCACCGAATTTCTGGCGCGAAGGCAGCTCCCAAACAGGATAATCTAAGGTAATTTTATAATTATTACTAACTATCCCCTGGAGAAGGGCTGAAACTTTATCGTAAAAAAACTTCATCTCAAATAATTCCGGAAATTTTTAAAACTTCTTTTATCTTAGGTTTGACAACTGGCGGGCGTTTTATATTTTTGATAGCTATTTGAGGGTCCTTCAACCCATGTCCGGTCAAGGTGCATACAATAGTTACCTTTTTTCCTTTAACCTTTTTAAAAAAACCTTTTCTCTCTAATTTTATCAAACCGGCAACAGAAGCAGCCGAAGCCGGCTCAACAAAAACACCTTCTCCTTTTGCCAACATCTTGTAGGCCGAAACAATTTGCTTATCAGTTACAGAATCGATTAATCCCCCTGATTCTTCCCTAGCTTCTATAGCTTTTTGCCAACTAGCCGGATTGCCGATTCTTATCGCTGTAGCCAGAGTCTCAGGATTTTTAAAAGGCTTGCCTTTTACGATAGGAGAAGCTCCTTTTGCCTGGAACCCTAACATTTGAGGAAGGCAAGATATTTTTCCTCTTGAATAATATTCTTTATACCCTTTCCAATAAGCAGTAATATTGCCGGCATTGCCTACAGGAAGCAGATGAAAATTGGGCCCGAATTTAAGATAATCACAAATTTCAAAAGAAGCGGTTTTTTGCCCCTCTATCCGGTACGGATTAATTGAATTAACCAAAGTTACAGCGTAATTCGCGGCTATTTCTTTTACTATATCAAGAGCGCAATCAAAATTACCTTTAATTGCTATTACTTTTGCGTTATGAATTAAGGCTTGGGCCAACTTACCCAGGGCGATAGCGCCTTCGGGAATCACTACAACACATTTAATCCCCGCCCTAGCCGAATAAGCAGCAGCTGACGCGGAAGTATTGCCGGTTGAAGCGCAAATTACAGCCTTCATCTTCTCTTCGACAGCTTTGGCTATCGCAACTGTCATCCCTCTATCTTTAAAAGACCCGGTAGGATTAAGGCCCTCATACTTAAGGTAAACATCAAACCTACTGCCTAATTTTTCAGAAAGAACCGGAGAATGAATCAAAGGAGTATTGCCTTCTAAAAGAGTTATCCGGGGAGTATTTCCGGTAACCGGCAAAAATTGCTTATACCTATCGATGACTCCTTTATAACTATTATTGCTATCTAAAATCATTTTATCCTTTTTGGTTTTAATAATACTAAAGTTTTTCGATTCGAATTAACTGAGAATGGCTTTTGACTGTTGACAGCCTATCTATTTTTCTTATCGCTTTTCTTAAATCGCTCTCTTTTACCTCATGGGTAATCATAATCAAAGGCACAAACTCTCCCCGGCTGCGTCCTTTCTGATTGACAGAAGATATGCTTATTTCGCATGAAGCAAGAATTTTAGTAATTTTAGCCAATACTCCCGGCCTATCCTGAACCATGCACCTAAGATAATATTTATTTTTAACATCTTTAATATCTATAGTAGCCATATTTTCTTCCCTACGGGCAAAACTTTTATTTCCTGAGGCGATGGCTACGATGTCAGAAACCACCGAAGAAGAGGTCGGCGTGCCGCCTGCCCCCTCTCCAAAAAAGAGCAATTCGCCGGCCGGATGAGTATATAAAGTTACTGCGTTATAAGCAAGGGGGATTCCTGATAACGGATGGCTCAAAGGCACAAGCACCGGATGAACACGCAAATCCAAAGTTTTTTTCTGGCGTATTGCAATCGCTAGCAATTTAATCCGGTAATTTAGGCCTTTTGCATATAAAATGTCCGATAAAGACACCTTTGTGATCCCTTCGGTATAAACTTTTGAAAGCTTAGGCCAAACTCCATAACATAAGTAACTCAAAATACAAAGCTTATGCAGAGTATCGCCTCCTTCTATATCAAAAGACGGATCTTGTTCAGCTAACCCTTTATCCTGAGCCTGGCTTAAAGCTTTTTTAAAACTAATATTTTCTTTTTCCATTTTATGGAGTATATAGTTAGCTGTTCCGTTTAAAATTCCAAAAATCTTATTAACCTGGCAGCCAACCAAACCCTCTGATACGCTTTTTATTATTGGAATAGCGCCACAAACAGAAGCCTCAAACCCCACCGATAAATCATTTTTTGCAGCTAGATTAAAAATAGATTTACCATTTTTAGCTAAAAGGGCTTTATTAGCCGTAACAACATCTTTTTTGCTCTTTAACGAATCCTTAACCAGGGTATAAGCCGGCTCTATCCCCCCAATTAACTCAATAACTATATCGATATCGGAATCATTAATAATCTCATAAGGATCAGTAGTAAAGGGTAGGGAAAACTTTTTTGCGACCCTTTCTTTAGCCTGATTGGCGTCGCAAACTTTGGCAATTTTGATATTTAAAGAAGTACGCCGGGTAATCAAAGAAGAGTTTTTCTTAAAAGCACGCAAAACTCCCTGCCCGACCGTACCTAAACCAATTAAACCGACCTTTTTAATCATTTGTTTATCTCTTTCCTTATAAAATCCCCAATTTTTCTTATCAAAGCCTGATCAGAATCTTTAAACTGGACGTGAGTTTCGTAAATTAAGCCTTTTACTTTTTCTTGAGATTTTACTACTTGACCGGTAAGTTCCAGCTTGTCAGGGATAAAGGGAAAACGTACAGTCATAACTAACATTGTTCCCGGCTCAATTTTTTTACTAGCGGTAAACAATAATCCCCCCTGGCCAACATCCTTAGTTTGACTAAGGTCAAACGAAGAAGATGGTTCTTTAGCCCGGTAGCTCACAATGAAATTAGCGTTAAGGCGGGAATACCTTCTTCTTTCTGGGCCATTGTATTTTTCCATACTACCTCCTGGGCTCTTTTTAGAACAAGAAACCAAACATAATATTTATTTTGTGAAAACACCAAACTATCGGGAGAGTGGGATTCGAACCCACGACCCCTTGCACCCCATGCAAGTGCGCTAAGCCAAACTGCGCCACCTCCCGATTGTCATGAATCTATCAAGGACTAAGCCTCATTGAATTCTATCACGCTTTAAAAAGGCTATCAAGATAATTCCACCTCGTAGGTGGAAATTTTTATTTTACTTCAAAAGAAAACTCTTTCATTAAGCCTTGTGGGGCGTAAATTTCTATTTTATACTCCCCTAAAGGGTCTCCCCGCTCCAGGCCCCAGGTATTGTAAATAATCCCTTCTTTTAAATTAGAAGACCTTTTCGTAATTGCTTTTCTTCCATCACTGCTTATTTTGGTTTCCTCGGTAACAGCCAAATTTTTAGGTTTCTCAGGGAAAGTGAGGACTTCCCGCCAACCTAAATTTTTATCCATTTCTTTAGTTACAATAATCCAGCCAAAACTTACCCCGTCTTTTAAAGTTATCGATGCAGTTTCTTTGATTCTAGGGATATCGCCCCGGTAGCCTGTCACTATTCCAAATTTTTCCCCTAAAACTGTTATCTGGGGGCAAATAAATGATTTTACTTTATTAAAAATAAAATCATTCCTAAAACTAGCCAGCCCTAACAAAACAATAAACACTATAATTCCAATGATTAGCTTTTTAGATTTCATTTGATTCCTTAAATATTCATTAACTTATTTTTTCTTTTTTTGCCGGGCGGCTCATCAAATCGGTAACAGCCCGATAGGCTGATTTATTTTTATACAATACCTTATAGACTTGTTCAACAATCGGCATATTAACCTCTAATTCTTTAGTTATTTTATGGGCTGATTTTACAGTTTCAACCCCTTCTGCAACCATATCCATCTCTTTAATAACGCTTTTAAGTTTTTTGCCTTTGCCTATGAATTCTCCGACTGTCCTGTTGCGTGAATGTGGAGAAAAACAAGTAGTTATCAAATCTCCCAAGCCACTAATTCCCCAAAAGGTTTGCGCTTGGGCGCCTAGTTTTTTGCCGATTCGCACAATTTCAACCAAACCCCGGGTAACCAAAGCAGATTTAGTATTTGTGCCAAAGCCCAATCCATCGGAAATTCCGCAAGCCAAAGCGATGATATTCTTTAGCGCTCCTGCCAATTCAACCCCTATAATATCAGTATGCGAATAGACCCTAAAGATTTGGCTGTTAAATAACTTCTGAAGCTTTTTCCCTATTGCCTCTTCTTCAGAAGCTATAATTGCTGTGGTAGGAATGCCTTGAGCCACTTCTTTAGCTATGGTAGGCCCGGATAAAACCCCAACATGGCTTGCATCCAACTCTTCTTTTATAATTTCTGAAACTCTTTTTAGAGTTTTTACTTCAATTCCCTTGCTTACGCTTACAAATATTTTATCTTCAAGGTTAATCCCCTGCCGGGCAATCTTTTTTAAAACCTTTCTGACAAATTTAACCGGAATAGCAATTACGATTATCTGCTCGTCTAATATTTTTTTTAAAGAAGTTTCTACAGAGAGAAGAGAAGGAAATTTTACATTTTTTAAGAAAAGTTCGTTTTCCCTTTTCTTTCCCATTTGGAGATTATGCTGCCTAAACACACTATGAAGCTTTACCGCAACCCCTTTCTGGGACAAATAAACTGCTAGGGTTGTCCCCCAACTCCCAGCACCAATTATAGATATTTTTCCCTTCATTAGTTTAATTAAAAAGAACTTAGCATATGCATTTTAAAGTTACAAATTATTACCAGGTTATGGAGCGGGCGAGCGGAGTCGAACCGCCATATCTGGCTTGGAAGGCCAGTGTTCTGCCATTGAACTACGCCCGCAGAATCACCGAATATACTGAATGCATCTAAACTCAACCTTTACAGAAAACACAAAAAATATTAGTTCTACATTTCTCTGTGTCTTCTGTAAAACCTGCTGCTATCTGTACTCTGTGTAATCTGTGAATATGGGCAGGGGAGGATTCGAACCTCCGAAGCGCAAGCGCAACAGATTTACAGTCTGTCCCCTTTGGCCACTCGGGAACCTGCCCGGAAACACAAAATACACAGAATACATCTACAAGCAACTTTTACAAAAATCACAGAGAAAAAATAAAAAGTAATTAATCCTTGTGCACTCTATAAAACTAAGCACAACCTGTATTCTGTGTTTTTTATAATAACAAGCCCAGGAGAGGAATCGAACCCCCAACCTGAGGTTTACAAAACCCCTGCTCTGCCGATTGAGCTACCTGGGCATAATCACAGATTACACTAAATCCTTTCCTAAAAGAACTTTTACAAAAAACACAAATAAATCATTCATTTTCAGTGTACTCTGTAACTCTGTTATTTCTTTCATTTTGTGAGCTCTGTGGTTCTTTTTATCGCTTTTGGCAAATAATCGATTAAATCAGAAGCTATCACGCAACTCTGGGTTTTTTCTCCAGCGGCTAAATCTCCAGCTAAACCATGGAGATACGCTCCTAACTTTGCCGCTTTATAGGCTTCGATGCCTTGAGCCATCAACCCAGCTACCACTCCGCTTAACACGTCACCGGCTCCGGCAGTAGCCATAGCCGGATTACCAGTATTATTTTCAAAAATCACTTTACCGTTAGTCACCAAACTCCTATGCCCTTTAAGGATAAGATTAAGATTATATCTAAGAGCAAACTCTTTAGCAAGTTTTTTTCTTTTGTTTTTAATTTCACTAATCTCTTTTTTGGCAAGCCGGGAAAATTCTCCTAAATGCGGAGTTAATACAATATTTTGGTTATCCCTTCGATTCAACACTTCCAAATTCAAAGCAAGGCTATTTAAACCATCGGCGTCTATCACCATTGGTTTATTTATTTTTTCGATTATTTGTAGAATTAACTTTTTTGTATCCGGCGCCAGCCCAATTCCCGGCCCGATCACTATCAGATTAACTTTATCTAATTTATATATTAAATCAAAACCCTTAGCCAAGAGGCAACCCTTTTTATCAGGCAAGGGTACGCTCATCTCTTCTGTTAATTTTATTTCAAATATCTCATGCAAACTTTCTGGAACGGCTGCTTTCACCAAGCCAGCGCCGATACGCAATGCCGCCTGAGCGCAAAGACAAACCGCACCGGTCAATCCGGGAGACCCGCCTACAACGAGGACATACCCGTAACTTCCTTTATGAGTATCAGATTTTCTTTTGAGCAACTGCACAAGCGACTGCATAATCTTCAATATGGGTTATCGAAAGAATCACCTTAAGGTTTTTTCCCTTCTTTAAATTACAATAGGGAGCTCCATTACCTCTATTCAATATAAGAATATCCCGAAAACTTAAAGGAATGCTCTTGGAAATTGCTTTTATCACCGCTTCTTTAGCTGCAAACCTAGCCGCTAATCTTTGATCATAGATTTTTCCTTTAGCAATTCCTTCCAATTCTTCAGGATTAAATATCCTCTCGGTAAAACCAGAACCCCATCTGTTAATAGCTTTCCTAATCTTATCTATCTTGACCATATCTATTCCAATACCTAAAATCATGACATCTACTAATTTAAATTATCAACTATTTAAAAGTGAAATCATTTCTTTAGTGGCAGAAACTAATCCCACAAAAACAGACTCAGAGATTATAGAATGGCCAATATTGAATTCCTGAATTTCATCTATTTTTATTATCTTTTTTATATTTGTATAATCCAATCCGTGTCCGGCAGCTACAAAAAAACCTTTTTCTTTGGCAAAAACTGCTGCTTTTTTGATTCTCTCTAATTCTTTTTCTTGGGCAGCCTTTGACGAATCCTGGGAAAACTTGCCGGTATTAATTTCAACTATATCCGCCCCTAGCTCTTTGGCGGCTTTTACCTGATTTTTTACCGGATCAATGAATAGGCTTACCTTAATATTTTTCTGTTTCAGCTTGCTGATTGCGCTTTTAACTTTTTTACAATTTTTTATTAAATCTATACCGCCTTCGGTGGTAAGCTCTTTTCTGTTTTCCGGAACTAAAGTTGCTTGATTCGGACCAAGCTCTCCTGCAATAGCTACTATGCTTGCTGCGGTCGACATTTCAAGATTAAAAGGTACCTTAATTAAGTCTTTGATTAAAAAAACATCTTCTTTTTGGATATGCCGTCGGTCTTTCCTTAGATGGGCAACTATCGAATCACAACCTGCCTTCTGGGCTAATAACGCAGCTGTCGCCGGATCAGGGTAACGGGTAAAACGAGCCTGGCGTAATGTGGCAACATGGTCGATATTTACACCTAATTTAGTTTTTTTCATCATCCACCTCCAAGCTTAAATTTGAATGCCTCGGGTAATCCCCCCGCTTACATAATACCAGACTATTACTGCTATAACTAAAGCAATCAGCTTAAGCCAAAAATTATAAGTGACGGCTTTTTTAAGATCAATCTTTTGTATCCACCTTTTAACTAATTTAATCCATTCCATATAAATCTTTTAATCTGTTTTGGTTAACTGTCCTTTAAGAATAGTAAACAAATCATTAGGGCTTAGGCGCCTGGTAAGCTGGCCTTCTATCGCCAAAGAAATTATTCCCGTTTCTTCGGAAATAACGATAATTATAGAATCGGTTGCTTCTGAAAGCCCCACCGCCGCCCGGTGGCGCATGCCTAATACTCTTTCTATGCTAAGGCTGTCACTTAAGGGAAAGAGGCAAGCTGCGGCAACAACCCTGGTCCCTTCTATAACAACCCCTCCATCATGCAAGGGAGCCGAAGGATAAAATATATTCTGAATAAGCTCTGAACTTACTTCCGCATCTAAGATGACACCGCTTTCTATATACTTTTTTAACCCTATTTCTCTTTTTATTGCGATCAACCCGCCTATTTTCTTGCGAGAAAGCACGCCTACCGAAGAAACAATTTCTCTTAAAGCCTGCTCCATCTCTTCAACTTGAGGTTCGATATGAAAAATATGGCGCCGGCCTAAGCGGATTAATCCTTCTCTAAGCTCAGGCTGAAAAATTATAGCTACCAAGATAAGAAAAAAAGCAAAAAGATAAGTGAGAATTTTAGTTAAAACCGGCAACCCTAAAAGCTGAAAGGTGAGCAAGGAAATTACTAAAACAATTATACCTCTAAGAAGATATACGGCTTTTGTCCCCTTTAGGAATAAAAATATCCTATAGATAACTGCCCACAAAATTATGATTTCAACAATCGATTTCCAATTAACAATTTTAGTTAAATCTATCATTTTTTTAACAATTGGGAAAAAACCTTAATTGCCTCATTTGTCTCTTTAACATCATGAACCCTCAAAACGTTAGCGCCTTGGTTAAGCGCAACCAATTCGGCAGCAATAGTAGCTCCTAAGCGGCCGGCCGGGCTTTTTTTAATTATATCACCTAAAAAAGATTTGCGGGATAATCCTAAAAAAATCGGCACGCCGAATTTTTTGAATTGATATAAATTGTTTATAATATCTAAATTATGTTCTTTTAACTTCCCAAAACCAATTCCTGGATCTATAAAAATCCTCTCTCTGCCTATGCCTTCTCCCTGGCAATAATCCAGCCTTTCCTGAAAAAAAGAACCTATCTCTTCGCTAACCCGGTTATAACTGGGATTAACCTGCATATTCTCTGGATTGCCCTGCATATGCATTAATATACAACCTAGATTATGTTTTTTTAACAAAGATGCCATCTGGTTATTTTTTAAAGCAGTAATATCATTTATAACATCAGCGCCTTCTTCTATAACAGCCTTGGCTACTTTGGGCTTATGGGTATCAATTGATATGATCAGCTTTTTAAACCTTTTCCTTACGGCTTTTAAAACCGGCACGATTCTTTTGATTTCTTCCTGGGAGCTGATCCTTTTAGAAAAGGGCCGGGATGATTCAGCCCCAAAATCAATAATTTTGGCCCCACTCTTAAACATCCGGGAGACCTTATCTAAAACCAACTTCTCCAGCTTGCCAACTGATACTCCCGCTTCCTTTAACAGGCCATCTCCGGAAAAAGAATCTTTAGTAATATTAACTATCCCGCAAATAATCGGTTTGTTTATCCGTAGCCTCTTATCCCGGGCTTTATACAAATAGCTGGTTTTTTGAACATTGTCTAAACTCTTTGCCAACTGTTTAGACAATAACCTCAACCGCTTAGTCTGATCTTTTAATTTGCCGCAAAGATTATTTAATTGGTTAATGCTGCCAAAAAGCAACACTCCGGTTTCTATATCCTTTACCAAAGCATCCCTTTCTATTGCCGCGTCAGAACCGAGCGACAATAGATGCTGTTTGAGGATATTAGCCTCCCAAGATTTTATTCCTTCGATTTTAAAACTCTTAAATACACCTTTAGGAGCAAGTATTTTGGCCCCAGCCGGAGTTGCTCCCAAAGAAAGCATGATTTCTTTGGCTTCTTTTTGGTTATTTAAAACTAAAGGGACTATATTCATCTAATTTTTGAGGCAAGGCAGAAAATATAATTAAATATTTTCCAGGAAGTTATTTTTTTTATTTAGATAAACCAACAATTTCTTTAAATTCTTTTGCGTCTAACCCTTCTTTCTCCAATAAAACATCTACAAGCTTAGCTAATTTTTCTTTATTATCTGTAATAATTTTTTTAGCCCGGCTATAGCATTCATCCACTATCCGTTTTACTTCTTGGTCTACAATCCTGGCGGTTTCTTCACTATAATCCTTTTCTTTCATCATATCTCTGCCTAAGAAAACCGGCCCTTGGCTTTCACCTAAAGTATAATTACCCAGTTTATCGCTCATCCCATAATCACAAACCATCTTACGCGCCAGCTTTGTTACCCCTACTAAATCACTCATAGCGCCGGTTGTAATATCATCTAAGTTTACTTCTTCGGAAGCTCTTCCGCTTAAGGCAACGGTAATCTCTCCCATTAACTGTTTTTTTGATTTATAACTTCTATCTTCTCGAGGCGGAATAAAAGTATAACCTCCGGCCATCCCCCGGGGAATAATCGAGACTTTTGCCATGGAATCAACTTCCGGAATAACAAGTGAAACTAAAGCATGGCCTCCTTCATGAAAAGCGGTTATCCTTTTTTCTTTTTCCGACATTACCCTGCTTTTTCTTTCAGGCCCCATCATCACTCTTTCGATTGCTTCTTCAAGTTCTTTTTGATTCACTGATTTTTTATTCCGGCGCGCGGCTAATAAAGCTGCTTCATTACAAAGATTTTCTAAATCCGCTCCGGAAAATCCCGGTGTCCTTTTAGCAATTTCTGCTAAATCCACCTTTTTAGAAAGGCTTACCTTTTTGGTATGCACTTTTAATATTCCTTCTCTTCCCTTTATATCGGGAGCATTAATTACAATTTGCCGGTCAAACCTGCCGGGCCTGAGCAAAGCAGGATCCAATACATCGGGACGATTTGTCGCAGCTATGACTATCACTCCTGTTTCTGTTTTAAACCCATCCATCTCGGCTAACAACTGGTTTAAGGTCTGCTCTCTTTCATCATGCCCTCCGCCTAAACCGGAAAAACGCTGCCGTCCTACTGCATCAATTTCATCAATAAAAATAATACATCCTTTATTTTCGACTTTAGCCGATTTTTTTGCCTGGTCAAACAAAGACCTAACCCTGGATGCCCCTACTCCGACAAACATCTCAACAAAATCAGAACCGCCTATTGAAAAAAAGGGCGCTTCTGCTTCTCCAGACACAGCTTTAGCAAGCAAGGTTTTACCGCATCCGGGAGGCCCCATCAGAAGGACCCCTTTGGGGAATCTTCCGCCTAAACGCTGAAACTTCTTAGGATCCTTTAAAAATTCGACTACTTCCTGCAGCTCTTCTTTTGCCTCATCAATGCCGGCCACATCGCCAAAGGTAACTTTTTTAGCTTTATGTTTATCTAAAACAGCATGTTTAGATTTACCAAACCCCCAAACTTGTGAGCCCATCTGGCTGCCTTTGCGGGAAAAATACCACAAAAACAGGATGAAGATAAACATCGGGCCGAAAAAATAAAAAAAGTTGGTAAGCGCAGTACTGGCTGGTTCAATTTCAAAATCTTCCACATTTTTTCTCATTAAGGAAATAATTTCCTTATTCTCTTCCGGAATATATAGATAAAAATGCTTCTGCTCTCTTGCCTGGCTAAATTGCCCTTGAACTAAATTTTCCTTGAGAGTAATTGATTTTATTTGATTAGTTTGAGGATTATTTTCAACCAAATAGTAAAATTCGGGGTATTTTAGCTTCTTGGCCAATCCCCCCATACTTGCGCCAAAAAGGTTAATTAACCAGACAATTGCCATAAACACAATAATGGCATAAAGGCCGCGCCGTAAAAAATTGGGGTTGGGACGTTTTTTATTATTCTTTTTTGGTTGCATCGGTAGCTATTATACTTATATTAATCACAAAATCAAGGACTGAATAAAAACAACATTTTTTTCTTTTCGTATAACGATCCCGGGCAAATGGATGCTTGCCTGATTTTTTCCTTTTAAAATTAATTTTCTTACCCCGGTTAGATGGCTTTGTTCTATCCGGCGCGTGTTTCCTTTTACCTGCTCAATAGCAATTCTTACTACATTATTAAATATAGCCGGATGCAGCCCTTGCAGGCCCTCTAAATCAAGGTATAAGCCCCGGCCTGCTTTTTTCTGCCTTAGGCGCCTGAATTCATTCCGGGAAAAATTATAGATAAAATCATAATCAAGCCCGGAATTGGCCGCTAAATCGGATAATCTGCTTACTATCGCGCTGTTTATGGCTTTAAGTTGAGGCAGTAGCTCAATCCTTATCTTATTTCTTAAAAACTTTGTTTCTTGGTTGCTCTTATCCAAACAAAAAGAAATATTTTTTTGCTTCAACCAATCTAAAATCTGTTGCTTTTCTAAATTAATAAAAGGCCTGATAATTGTAATATTTTTAAATTTGGCTTTAGGCAAAAAACCTCTCAAGCCGCTTAATCCTGTCCCTCTAATCATTCTCATTAAAACCGTTTCCGCTAAATCATCTTTATGGTGGGCTAAAGCAATTTTTTTTATTTTTTTTTCGCGGGAACATTTTAGGAAAAAATCAAAACGGAAATTACGGGCAACTTGTTCTAAAGAATCTTTTCTGAACTGATTAACTTTTTTCTTCTGGCTTATAAATTCAACATCTAAATCTCTGCAAATTTTTCTTATAAACCTTTCTTCCTCATCGCTTTCTTGGCGCAAGCGGTGATTAAAATGAAGGCAGACTATTTTAAGCTTATATTTTTTTTTAAAACTTAAAAAAGCATAGAGCAAGGCTAAAGAATCGGGGCCGCCGGATACACCCAACATAATTTTATCTTTTTTTCCAATGAGGTTATGTTCTTTTATAGTTTCTGAAAAAATATTTTCTAACATTTTTATCCCTCTATCTATCTATCGATTAACCTATCTTTTTGAAACAAACTCATTCCCTTCGATATAATACCGCAGAGGCAAGTTTTTTGATTTTTGCGCATAATCTATGCCTATTCTGCTTGTTTCGGTAATATTAAAATTCTTTTTCTTTTTCTCTAAAATATATATTTGGCCTGAATATATTTTCTTCCCTAAAAAATTCTTATCTATCCCAAATGCCATCGTCCAACGGCAAGGTCCATTAGTTAAATTCCTTATTTTTTTACCTCTTCTTTTCTTCATTTGCTCAACCCCCTTGACAGGTTCCAGAGCGCGGATAAAAACAGCTTGGGGGTGAGCTTCCGGGGAGGTGGCTATATTGAAACACCAATAAAGGCCATAGATTAAATAGACATAGATTATTCCGCCTTCTTGATATAAAATTTCATTGCGGGCGGTTTTTTTTCCCGAAAAACTATGTGAAGCATCGTCATCTTTGCCTAAATAACTTTCGACCTCAACAATACGGCCGGCTAAAATATGCTTATCCCTCTTTAGGACTAAAAAATCTCCAAGAATATTCTTTGCCACATATTTTGCATTCTTAGCAAAAAACGCCTTTTTTCTTTTTCCTTTACTTTCTTTTTTTAAATTAAAGTTTTCGCCAGCTTTTGACTTTTCCTTCATAAATTAATATCTCTATCTGTTGATCTTCGTACCGCCAAACCTTATCACCTTCTAAGTTTATATCTACTTTATCCGGGTATCCTAACGAAGCGATAATCTCTTTTTCATTATAACCTTCAACCACTACTTCGTTTTTATCTGTAACATAGTAGTCTTTTTGCTTAGCCCCCTGGCCTACCTGTTGTGTGATCTCCAACCCGAAAGCGCCTTCCTTTGCTCCGGTATAATCACGCAGGCAGATACAAGACGATAAAAATAAGGTTAAAAACGAAACCAATAGACAAAAAACCGCAACTAAAAAACGCTGGCTCATAATTACACTCCAAATTATTTTTTCGGCTGCCTCGGGCCAAAAATAGCCGTGCCCACTCTTACGATATTAGCTCCTTCTTCAAGCGCTACCTTATAGGAGGAACTCATCCCCATCGAAAGATATTTCCATTGATTGCCTTGATTCTTATTTTTAATTTGGTCAAATATTTCTTTTGTTTTCCGAAAATAAGGCCTTATTTTTTCTGAGTCCCGGATAAAAGGCCCCATGGTCATAAGGCCGCAAACTTGAAGATGGGGAAGCCGGCTAACTTTTTCTTTAAATTCTAAGACTTCATCCGGAAATATGCCGAACTTTTGCGGCTCTGAAGCAGAATTAACTTCAATTAAAACCGGCATAACTTTTTTTATTCTTTCCGATTCCTTATTTATAATTTCTGCTAATGCCAATGAATCAAGCGTCTCAATCATGTCAAAAATCTTAACAGCTTTACGTACCTTATTTTTTTGAAGATGGCCGATAAAATGCCATTTAACTTTAGCGCCTAAAAAAGCATAGTTTGCTTTAGCCTGCTTAAGATAATTTTCTCCTATAATTTTTGCTCCGGATTCGATTGTTTGTTTTATTTCTTCCCGAGACCTGTCTTTTGCCGCCACTACCAAATCGGCCCTTTCCGGCAGATTTTGCAATATTGATTTTGTTTTTTCTTTAATCATTAATTAAAAAATATTTAATGCCTTCTTCACTCTTTACCTTAACTTTTTTCTTATCTTTAAGCTGAGTTAAGTATTTTAATAACTCGCTGATATTTATACCGAGAAAACTGCTAAGATCATCTATTGTAGCAGGGCGTCTTCTTAAGTAACTAAGAACTTCTTCTTCTCTAATTTTGGCCTGCTTTAATTTCTTGTTTTTAGGAAACGCTGCAACCACTTCAACGTCCTGGCCGATAATCTCGGTTATTTTTTCGACCTGTTTTAAATCCGGGACTAAATTTTCTTCAGCCGAAGGCCTGACGGGAAGGTTAAGCTGAACCCTGTCAGGCTTGATTCTTTTGATAACTTTCCGGAATTTATGAGCTGAATCCAGGCTATCATTCACTCCTTTAATAAGCATTATCTCCAGCCAAATTTTTCCTTTAAATTCTCTCCTTAACTTAATGCATCCTTTTTTTATCTTATAAAAGTTTATTTTCGGATGGGGCCGGTTAATTTTTTTAAAAATTTCAGCAGTAGGCGCATCTAAAGAAGGAATGATCAAGTCAGCCTCCTTTAACTCATCTCTCACCTTTTTTCTCTGCAAAAGAGAAGCATTAGTAATCACAGCGACTGGATACTGGTAATCACTAATTTCTTTTAGCGCTTTAATGATTTTACCTAAATCTTTGTGCAGAGTTGGTTCTCCCGAACCCGATAAAGTAATATAATCAATCTTTGGATTCTTACTTAAAACAGCTCTAAATTCATCTTTAAACTTTGCAAAATCTATAAAAAAGCTTCTTTTCATCCTTGGCTCAGCAACTATTTGCAATTGACAATAGATGCAATTAAAGCTACAGCTTTTTTTAGGCGTTAAATCAACCCCCAAAGAAAAACCTAACCTGCGCGAAGGAACCGGGCCATAAAAATATTCCATAATTAATTATATATCAAGATTAGACCACCAACCATCATAAAATTGTTTAAGGTGGCGGTAGGTAATTCTATCGATATCCATTTTTTTAATGTCTTTTTCGTGAAAAGAAATCCTGAAACGCTCTATATAGCTCATAATTACATCATAAGCCCAGCTTGCTTCTTTCAGCCGTTCTTCACACTCTTGTTTGCTCTTTTTGCAACGATCGGGATGAAACTTTTTAGCCAACCTTTCATAACTCTTTTTAACCTCGCCGATAGTCGCTTCTTTATCTAATTCTAAAATTTTTCTTGCCTTATCTACAATTTGAAAACTATCCATATTAGTCCCTATTTTTTATTTAGCTCATTTAGGCGTTTTGAAAAAGCCCCTCCCGTATAGTAATCTAAAATCGCAGTAAGCTCCCTGGCTCTTAACTCTTTTTCTAATGATTCCGGTTCGGGCAAAGAATCTTTTTCCAACTGCATTATAAAACGCAAGCGTTCGAAATAAACCCGGTTAACTTCTTCTAAAATATCGATTCTTAACTTCGTATTAAGCCGGCTCCTTGTATCGATAGAAGTTTGAGAAGGATTCCAGATAAAATCTCCTATATCCCAAGAGAATGAAAGCCCCCAGTCTCGCGGGCCGACATGAGTTTTGCCTTCATAGCTAGATCCCCCTGCTGTTCCGTAAATAGTTTTATCATAATCTAAACTTACTTCTGGAAACAATGGCTTTAGGGCAGCCGCCTGCCTCCACTTTGTAATTTTATCAGCCGAAACTTCATTAGCCAAGATAGCTTTCTGGTGTACATATCTAATTGAGGGCTGTTTAGCTAGAAACCTTCTTAAGCCTCTATCTTCAGAAGGAAGAGTAAAATATTGATTAATAAAAAGGCCCCGTGCGGTTGCAAGATAAATTTTTCCCTTCTTAGAAAATTCGGCTTTATTAATCGTAGATACCGGAAGGCCTTCAAATAATGCTCTTGCCCTTTTAGTTTTTATATCTACCTTAAAAAAACCCTTATCTGTAGCCAGGTATAGGCTATCTCTTTCTAAATCGGTTTGAGTTAAATCTAAAATATTTAGATAATCAATTCCGGCTGTAAAAAACTTTTTAAAATCTTTGCCGTTGTTTTCCGAGAGGAATAAACCGCGGCTGGTCGCCAACCAAACTCTTTCTTTGTTGAATATATCAACCTTTACTATATTGGGAATCAATCCTGTAGCGCCGCCTTCTTCTTCAATGCCCCGTAAAATAAAGTTACGTTTTATTTTGTTTTCTTCGGATAGCACATATACACCATCAGAAGCAGCGATATACACATTCTCGCCGCAAGGCTCTATCCAATAAACAGACGCTTGTTCTATTCCTTTAACGCTGCCCCAACGAATAAAATCCTGATCGGAAACATAAAGGGTTTCAGTTGTTCCCAGATAAAGAAAACCATTATCTTCGGCTGCAGCCAATATTTCTTCTTCATCTGCGCTAAAAAGCTCCTCCCGCTTATCTGTTATCCGGTAAAAACTTTTAGAACCAACAAGATAAAAAATCCCTGTTTCCTTTTTGCTGAAAAAAATTTGCTGAATTTCTTCACCGACAAATGAATATATCTTTTTATAAGTTTTGCCTTTATTTTCACTTTTATAAAGAGAATTTGAAGAAGCAACATAAATCAATTCGGGATAAAATGGCGATATAGCTATATCTTTTATATCAGAATCATCTATGCCGGTTACTAGTTGAAAGGCAGAAAAAACAGGATCTGTCAAAAGAAGGATAAAAAGAAAGAAACAAAATAATCTTTTCATTGACCCCCTCCTCCAATTTTAAAAAATTGGTGATTAGTAAAAGGTAGGATTATCAGAGAACATCGATATTAACAAAGGCAATGAAGACGAAGTAGCGAGGAAGGGTTAAGGCTATCCGCCGCAGGCGGATATTTATTTTAGCCTTTCCCCGTCATTTTACTTATAAACACAAACTTATAAAGAACTCTCAAATTAATAAATGTACTTAAAACGAAGTGGCGAGGAAGGGAATCGAACCCCTGACGCAGGGATTTTCAGTCCCTCGCTCTACCGCCTGAGCTACCTCGCCGAATGGATATTCTCTTTATTTTTCAATGAGTTTTCAGGCTGATCATTAAAGCCTGATTCTCGCTCTGACTGTTTGGGACCATTCAGGGACCATTTTTGCCCCAAAACTTCCACAGCACGCTGTTTATGGGCAGGAGAAAGGTGAGAATAACGCAAAGTCATTCTCAAACTTTTATGGCCCATCAGCTCTCTTACAGTATTCAAATCAACACCACTCATTACCAGATGCGATGCAAAGGTGTGTCTTAAGTCATGGAAGCGAAAATTAATTATACCAGATTTATTAAGGGCTGCAACAAAAGATTTCCTAATATCCCTATATGGCTTACCATCTTTATTGCAAAAAACATAAGAGCTGTCTTTATGCTTTAATTGACTTACCAATGCTTGTTTTACTCTATTATTTATCGGCACTTCTCTTTTATCGCTGTTTTTAGTATCTAATAAATATATAATTCCTCGCCTAAAATCTATATCTGCCCACCGAAGACCTAAAATCTCTCCTTTTCTCATTCCTGTATTT
Organism: Candidatus Omnitrophota bacterium; assembly: GCA_021735445.1. Taxonomy (GTDB): domain Bacteria; phylum Omnitrophota; class Gorgyraeia; order Duberdicusellales; family 4484-171; genus PXAH01. Next base: position 7,325 of record JAIPHA010000017.1, on the reverse strand, counting down.
AAGGCTATCTCTATTATTCTCTTGGTATAACCTTTACAACTCTTAAGCAATTTCTCAATCTCTTCTATCTCTAAATATCTGACTCTTTGATTGTTTTCCCTGAATAACTTTACTTTTTTAACTGGATTGATTTCTGCTTTGCCCCATTGGATAGCCATTGTAAACATATGCTTAAGGCAGGCAAGCTCTCTATTAACAGTAGCAGGTGAAACTTCTTTTATTCTTTTGGCTTTATATTGTTCAACCTGGAGAGGTTTTATTATAGATAAATATTTGCCTTTAAAAAAAGGCTTTAAAGATCTTAATCTGGTAAGGTCCTTTTTCCAGTCTTTTTTATTATGTTTTGAGTAAATTTCTATATAATCTTTAGCAAAATTTTCAAATTTTATTTTAGCTTCTTGCTTTTTATCAAGAAATTTTCCTTCTGCAACCTCAACCATTCTTTTGTGGAGAACTTCTTGAGCAAGCTTTTTATTTCGGCCTATACATTCTTTATAACGCTTACCATAGGCCCTATAATCAATATACCAATTATTATTTCTTTTTCTTAGCGTGCCCACCTATTTTCTCCTATTACTTTTTCGCCACCTTTTCCAACACCAAATAAGAAGATTGCTCACATTTCTCTCTTCTTCTTTTGCATCTTTTTCAAGCAACTTCTTTTCTTCTTCACTTACTCTTACGCTAACCACTTTATTCTTTTCCATCTGACCTCCTTTATTGTACTACATTGTAGAACATATGTAAAGCTCTTTCTTTTTTAGTATATCAGTAGATTGAATGGGACTCAACAGAGTTATTGTCTATCCATTCATTTATCATTTTTAAATTAAACCTTACTAATCTATTTATCTTAACATAAGGAATTTTTTCCTGGTTTACCCAAGAATAAATAGTTCCCTCCTTTACACCTAAATACTGTGATAACTTCTTTATATCTACTAACCTTTCTTCCATTGCTATTCGCCTTTACACTTTCCCCGATATGGCAGAATTCTATGAGCAAGAATTCTTTCTTTATCTTTCAACCAGCGCCCATCTAAATTTGGCCTTCGCTTAAATGCTCCCAGTTGAATTATCTGGGGGAAAATCCTACTTTCAACATCAATAATAGTGAAAGGGTCGTCTGTGTCCATTTCATTTAAAATTGGCTTTAAATTTCGCACTGGGAGCAACATTTTTTTATTCCAAATATGGAGTCTAAGGGTATTTCTGGAAAATCTATAGACTTCAGCGTATTTTAAAAGCAAAAAAGTATGTTTTGTACTTTTTGCAAGATTATACAATTCATCTTTCCAAAGCATATGTTTATATCTTTTTGTTACTAAGTTTTTCATAGTTAAGCTCCTTTTGAAAAATCAATTTGTTTTATCTATTTTTTAATAACCTTTTTTATGAATAATAAGTTAAATTTAATATCTATTGAGATTGAGCTCTTATTAGTCTCTAAGGGTTCAATGCTCTTAATCTCTTAATATAATATCTATAAGCTATTAAGTTCATCTTCTGGATTATTTATTACCCTTAACTCATACTGTTTTCTTCCGTCTTTTAATACTTTTTTGATTGCAATCCTTGTGTAGAATTTAATACTAAAGAAAAACTCGGCATGGCTCCGGTTTTTGCTGTCAAAGATGTATTCGCCCTCCCTTGTGTTGATAACATAGTGATAGGTCTTTCCAAAACTGTTTGTAGCTTGTCGCTTCCCTATGAAGTCACCGATGATTTCCTCATCAATCTCCAGCCTCTGGTTTAAAAACTTGGAACTGTTTTTCTTTTTCTGACCATCATTGAGCCAAAACTCATATTCCTTCATAATGTTTTCTCCTTACTTCTTCGCATCACTGTTTGTTAACTCACATCTTCGCCAATTTCATCACTTCTTGACAGCAACTGCCTATAAGTTTTTATTACTTTTTCTGTCACAATATCACCTGCATATTTATCTATGGGGTGAATGCAAGATACAGTTTTTCCATTGGAAAGTTTTTTAGTTGGATATACCAGCCTATAACTTTTACCATCTGGGCGAGTGTAAATGGCTATATCGCCTATGTAGAATTGATCATTTAAAATAAACGAACAAAAGGCTATAAGACCATCTTTGGGCTTAACTGGAATGATTTGAATTTCAGATATTTCTAACTTATTCATTTTTACTTCTTTTATACATTTACATTCAAAAATAAAAAAAACTGTGAGCTTTAACCCGCAGTTCATTTTTAACATTTATTATAAAAAAAAGATATTACAGCAAATTGCTACTTGCTGTAATTATCTATTTTCTTCAAATTTTTTCTGACGATATTTTCTTATATTTATTTCATTGTAAGACATCCCCTCTTTCTTTTTATTTTCATGTGATATTTCTTTATTTATATAATAGCCCTTATAACGAAAAAGTTGTCTCCCTTTAAGCTTTGCTTTTTTTTGTAATTTCAAATCTTTGATCACTTTCCAAGCTTTTCTTATATCTGTTTCTTTTGTATCCCCAAATATCTCAATAAATACCCTCCCTTCCTCTTCATCTTTTACCTGCCAAACTATGCACCGACTTTTATATGCAAATGGCTGAAAGACCCCGAACATAACATAATCCCTGAGCGTCTCTTGAAAACGATTTGGTAAATCCAATTTTTGTCTTAAACCCGTTATAGCTTTTTGGAATTTATCTCTTTTACTTTTTCGTCTTATTTTCACTTCTTTTAGTTCTTTGTCTGAAAAAAGTAAAACTAACCGATTCGAAAACCTCTTTCTCCAGAATCGTTTTGTTTCTTCGGTTTTGTTCTTATCAATCCTTTTGGGTATTTTTCTAAATCCCCGCTCAGGTATAGCAAACCTACCCCTAATATCAACAATGTCTTTTTCACACTCCTTTAAGATAGCTTTAGTTTCTTTCTTATCTTTTGCAGTTATCTCTTGCCATTTATCTTTTGGTGGCGAGATAAAAATTTTCCTTACTATAATCGGATCTTTATTATTTATCATTTTTATTATGTTGGCATTTTAATTCGAAATAGAGTGCTCTTTATTTTTATCTTTTTTGTTCTTAATTTTGTATTTTATATATTCCTCGACAATTTTCATTATCCCTCCCGCTAAAAGAAAAGCAATCACCGATGCCCAAAACAGTCTCAAACTTTCCCAATCGCCATCTTCGCCATAACGACCCCAACTCTCTGGAATAAAGATTAAGGCTTCTTCTAAGCCAATTACAAGTAATGCTATTAAAGATATAAGAGCCCCTATGAAAAAGAAGTAATTATTGAGTATTCTTTTTTTAAATAGTGGTTTGTTATCTAAATCTCTTGCTTTATGAACCCTAAAATAGATATAAGAAACAGAAGTAACGGCGAGATAAAAATATGTTATAGAAAACAAAATAATAAAGAATACTTTCATATATTCTAATTATACCACTCGTTGATAATCAAATAAATGAAAAACTGCTATAGTTCTCTAAATGCCTTTCTTGTAATAATCGGAGAATACTGAAGACTGGATAGGAGTAAGCAATCTACCTCCTCTTAAACAATTTATATCCTTCTAAAAATAAAGGTTAAATGGGGCTAGATTCTGGAATAAAAAAACAACTGATTGTTTACGCTTGATTATTATTGTTGAAGAATAAAAAAAGATATCAATATTCGTAAGAACTACCTTGAATATTATAATAAGTCGTATTGCCACCATAATTTGTTGAAGTACCAGAAAAACTATCATTAGAGTAACCAGAACCGCTATTGTTATCTGAAACAGTTCCACTATAATAGGTCGTATTGCCACCATAATTAGTAGCTGTTCCTGAAACACTAGAGGAATCTGTATTAGTTCTATCATTCGAAACAGACCCATTATAATAGGTGGTATTACCGTAATTAGTTGATGTGCCGCTCACTTTGCCACTATAATAAGTCGTATTGCCGCCATAATTAGTAGCCGTGGTTCCATCAGAATAGTAAGTCGTGTTACCGCCATAATTAGTAGCCGTGGTTCCATCAGAATAGTAAGTCGTGTTACCATAAGTAGTAGCTGTTCCTGACTCAGCCCAAGCGATTACTCCTTGAAAAAGTAAAAAGCAAAATAATAATGTTATAAATAACTTAGATATTCCTTTCATATCATCTCCTTTTTAAATTTGCTTGATATGTCTTAATTATACTCCTTGCTAAAAAATAGATCAAATGTAAATTACCTCAACCTTATTTCTCTCTATTCGTGTTTTACCTTAAACGCCCCTACCATATAAACTATCCCAGCCACAACATCAATCCCCTGCCAAGTTGCCTTTTCAAAATAAAATTTAAATATAGGGTTGAAAATTAAAGCAATAACCCCAAAAGTCCATATCCAAACCTTTTTCTTTTGCTCATAGGCAAGATAAGCTGAATATGCACCTATACCACATACAACCCATCTTAATAGTTGATGATATCCATAGGGTAAATCAGCAAGTGCAATAAACAAGGCTACTGCTCCTATTATTAAAAATGTGTTAATTTTTTTCATAATCTCTCTACAAAATATTCTTTAAACTTTTTTAACTTTCATTAGAATACTCTTTATTTGCTTTATACTGTTTGTATTGTTAATTTTTGTTATTTTTCCCAAATATATAAAAACTTATCAGATGAATCAATAGCATATGTATAATTTTTAAAAAAATTCATACCTAATAAGTTAAGACTATGTTTTGAATTTACCGCTACTGAAATTTTTTCTTCAATACCCAGAATAGAAATCTTTTTTGTTACTATAGGACAAGTAATCATTCCATTTGCAGTAGAAAAAGTTTTTGTTCGAATCTTTGTTGTATCAATTTCTTCATACTTAGTTTTATAAAATACCTCTTCAGATATTACAGTCATTGATGCCCCCGTATCTAACATCATAGGAACTTGATACGCACCTTCAACAATAACAGGAATAATAATATGACCTTGCACTTCTTCGTAAGAAACTTTAACTGCATTAAACTTTCCAAAATTATTTCCTCTATCTATGACATCTTTTATTTTTACAAAACCTAATTTATCTTTTACTCTTATCTCTCTTAAGTCCTCTGCATTAAAATAAAAACAACATTGATGATATTTGTCAAATACAGCTATATTCTTAAGGTATTTACCCCCATACTCAACAACAGGGGTAATATATTTAATAACTTTTTTTATACTAAGGTCTTTTTTGTACTTACCAGTCTTTATCAGTAAAATAAATTCTGTAAATTCCTCAACTTTAAGTTCACTTGTCCATTTTTTTGGCAAGGATTCCTTAGCTAAGTTAATAATCAAAGATTCAATATTCTGATTTTGCCTGTTGTAAATACGTTCATAAATATTTTTTCCACTAGTTAGGTACTTACGCTTTTCAAAACCCTTTCTTAGTTTTTGTTGTTTTTGGGCATTTTCCATCCTAAGTAATTTAATTTTTTCCTTATATCCATTTTTAATGCTCTTTTTTTTGAAAGTAGGAAATAAATATAAAAAGCATAATTCAACCACAACTATGACAAACAGAATGATTATTATTTTTGAAATTGTTCGCTTCATATTATAAATTTTCTATCCTTATCGTACTAAACTCATCTTTTTCAATTTTAAAATCATCTGTTATAGAATAAATATCTAAATAAGGATTACTATTTAAACCTTGTATGTCCTTCTTATCAAGACTTACCTTGTATAAAACAATATTTTCCTCTTTTGGGTAATCATTTGGATAAGAATAACCAGATTTATTTTGATATCCAACATGATGACGACAACCAATCGCTATTTCTTCTAACCCCAAATCTTGACAAAATTTATATATATCATTAGTAACCTTAGATGTTAATCTAATAACTTCCTTTTTTAGACTTTCTACTGTGTGATGCTTGGTTCTAGTTCCTCTCTCTCCCGATGTTAAGCTTGACATATCAAAATCAATATCTAACCTCCAACCACCTTTTCTGGAATATACGTTTATTGTAGATTTTTCAGGAGCTGCTTTTGTAGCAATTTCTTTGATTATTTCTCGAACATTTTTATTTCCATTTTCAGAAAGAGAAGCCATCTTTAACAACACTTTTTCTCGAGCACTCAGAGCATAACGTGAATCATAATTATTGCGTGCCCTCCATTCTTGTTCATATTGTTTTAAGGCGGTGTTTTTTAATTTTTCTCTATGCAAAGAAGTGTCTAGCTTTAAGATTTTATTATCGTAGTCTTTGCTTAAAGCAGATGTGGTGTCTACAAATTCTTGCTGTTTGATGGATATTTTTTTTGCATATTTCTCTTTAAATTCCTTTACCTCACCCTTTACAGATGGAAACCACTTAACTGGAATGAATATTACAAGGAATATAAAAAATACCAACAAAGTTATTAACGAAATATCTATAAGTTTCTTTTGCCTGTTATATTTTTTGTAGTTAAAACTAAATTCAGTATTACATCTTGAACAACAGACGGTGATTGTTTTAGTTTTAAAGGAAGGGATTCTCAGCCTTTGAGAACATTCTGGACATTTAATTATTATGTGTGTAGTCTTTTTCATAAACTATTTATTTGTCATATTTTGATTATACTCCTTATTAAAGAATTGAACAAAGACAAATCACCTCAATATTCCTCACAAATAACCTTCTAAAATTTACTTATTGCCAATACGCTTAAATAATTCTTTATTTATTCTTGGTTTTGGAGAATATAATTGTCCTACATAATCTATGTATCTTCCGTAAGCTGTTCTAAAAAATACATTAGGTTGTGTTAATTCTAGCTCAAGAGGTTTTTTCGATTTAACCTCTACATAAGGATTTAATTCGATAATTATTGCTACGCTTCCCTGGCCCAACTCTTTCATCGTTTTTATTTTATTATACAAAGCCTGTTTTTCTGCTACATAATCGTATCGTCTAGGATCTTTTGAATCATCGCTATATTTGTTATCAACTAAAGTTTGTGGCATTCTAAGTATAATATAGCCAGATTTGTGAGATCCTTTGCAGGGGAATTTTTTAGCAGGAATGAATATTTCAAATTGGCCGTATTTTTTAAAATTTACACTTTGTTCATCAAGAATTTCATCTCTATAATTTGCAGCATTTCTTTTTAATCCCATTTCAGCTACTATCTTAGGATCATTAGGAAGAAAAGTATTTTCTGGAGTTAAGATATATTTGATATGGTAATATACCATGCCATTAGTGGTAGTTTTATGGATTTGGGTATCTTCCGCATATAAAAAAAATGCGTTAAATAAAACTATAATTAATAATATCTTTTTTTTCATTTTTCTTCTAAAATTAAAAAAACCCTAATTATTTTTGACTAAATACT
>JAIPHA010000016.1 GCA_021735445.1 Candidatus Omnitrophota bacterium | reverse complement strand
TCTATAAGGATTATTCGCAAGGTGAGCCGGCAAAGGTGCGAAAGTTTGAAGTGAATTTAGATCAAAGTTATAAAAATATAACTGATTCGCAAACCTTAACAAATTTAATTTTAGTTAAAGCTTTAGCTAATACCACTATCTCTAATTTAATTGATTTTGATTTAAAACCATTAAAAGAAAATATTAATCAAATATCGGAATCAGTCCAGGATAGAGCAGCTGAGGTTATCAAAGAGGGCGAAGATACAGCTAAAGAAGCTACAGACGCTATCAAAGATATTTTGCCTTTTGGCCAAAAGGAGTAGTTTATAAACTTTTATGTTATCTAAAATAATAAAATTTATAAAGCATGATGTTTGGCGGATGCGCCTAAAAGACCTTGACCGTAATAGGTCGCTTTTAATAAGGCCGCTTAGAATTCTGCTTTTAGCTTTGCGCGGCTTTAACGAAGATAAATGTCAATTAAGAGCGTCTGCTTTAACCTTTTATTCTCTTTTATCTATTGTGCCGGTCGTGGCCATGGCTTTTGGAATCGCCAAAGGTTTCGGCTTTCAAGAAATGCTTCAGGATCAACTCCTAAATAAGATTCCCGGCCAGGAAGAGGCAATGCTAAAAATAGTTAACTTCGCCCATTCTTTATTAGCCAATACGCGCGGCGGGCTTGTAGCCGGTATTGGTGTTGCTATTTTGTTTTGGACGGTGATTAAGGTGTTGGGTAATATTGAAAAATCTTTTAATGATATTTGGGGGGGTTAAGGTCCATCGCTCTCTGGGGCGTAAATTTAGCGATTATTTATCAATAATGTTGATTTGCCCAATCCTTATAATTGCCTCAAGCAGCGCAACTGTTTTCTTAACTACTCAAATAAAACTTATAATCGCTAAGGTAGAATTTTTAGGGGCATTTTCGCCGCTAATCTTGACCGCATTAAAAATATTTCCCTATTGCATAATTTGGCTGGTTTTTAGTTTTATTTATATTTTTATGCCAAACAACAAGGTCAATATCAAATCCGGGATAATAGCGGGTATAGTAGCCGGCACTATTTATCAATTAGTTCAGTGGGGTTATGTTAACTTCCAGGTAGGGGTATCCAAATTTAATGCTATCTATGGCAGTTTTGCGGCTTTGCCTTTATTTTTAATTTGGTTACAAATTAGCTGGCTGATTGTTCTTTTAGGCGCGGAGATATCATTCGCCGACCAAAATGTTGACACTTACGAGTTTGAGCCAGATTGTTTAAATATAAGTTATTCTTTTAAGAGACTGCTTACTCTTGAAGTAATGAATCTATTGGCGGTTAATTTTTCTAAATGTAAGCCGGCTATCACAGCCAATCAGGTTTCACACAGCTTGGATATCCCAATTCGTTTAGTTCGCCAAATAATTTTTGAATTAAGCAAAAGCGGAATGATTTCTGAAATTCAAACCGCTGAATATAAAGAAATCGCTTATCAGCCGGCCTGCGACGTTAATAAGCTTACTATTAAGCGGGTAGTTGATGCTTTAGAAAATAAAGGAGTCGATGATATCCCTGTTGCAAAAACTAAACAGCTACAGGCTCTTTCAAAGAAACTTGAAGCTTTTGACCAGCTAATAAAAGAATCATCTCATAATATGCTTTTAAAAGATATATAGCTAAGGTTATGTTTGATTAATCAAACTACTCTTGCAACTTAGCCTATCTTTAGTATCATATTAATATGGGTATTAAATTATTTAAAAATTTATTTGGTAAAAGTAAAGAAAGTACAAAGCCCAAAAAGAATGCTAGAAAAAAAACAAATAAAAAGGGCTCTGGCCCAAAGAAAGAAACTAAGAAAAAAACCGTTAAAAAGAAGATAATCGCTAAAAAAAAGGCTAAAAAGAAACCGGCTAAAAAAGCAAAAACGAAAAAGAGCAACATTAAGGAAGTTGGAGTGGTTACTCATTATTTTGGAAATATTTCGGTAGGAATTATTAAGTTGAAAACTAAATTAGATTTAGGAGATAAAATAGAGATAAAAGGCGCCCATGTTGATTTTAGCCAACCTGTCAAGTCGATGCAGATAAACCACAAAAATGTTACTTCTGCCCGAAAAGGCGCTGAGGCAGGGGTCAAGGTGAAAAAACGCGTTCATCTTAACGACAAGGTATATAAAAAAACTAGCTAGCTTCTCTCTTAAAATTTCTTATTTATTGCTGCTTTTTTCTCTAGATATTTAATTATATTAAGTGGGTGTTATCATGAAAAGAGTAAACCAAATCAGGCATCGTTTAAGAATTATCGTTCCGGCTTACCCGGCTTTTAATATCTATTCAAATATTGCTAACAAAACTACGGCTTTAGGCCCGGTATCTGTTGCCAGCATAGCAAATGAAATACCGGCTTGGGATGTTGAGGTTGTTGATGAAAATAATCTCAGGCTGTATGGCCCCAAAGACCCGGAAAAGGGGGCTGACCATAGTTTTCTTCAAAAGTTAAGGCCGGCTGACGTGGTAGGTTTTTATGGAGGTTTAACCAGTACGATCCCCAGGCTTTATGAATTGGCTCAATTTTATAAGCAACAAGGAGTGGTAACAATTGCCGGAGGCCAACATTTTGTCGGCAGCAATATAGAAGAGGCCTTAGGCTCTGGTATCGATATTGTGGTAAAGGGAGAGTCGGAATTGACAATTAAAGAATTATTACCTGCCTTAATCCAAGGTGATTCACTAAAGCAAATTAAAGGTATCGCTTATCGTGATAATAGCCAAACTATCGAAACAGAAAAACGCGAACCAATAGAAGATTTTGACGGTTTGCCCAATCCGGATTTTTCTTTAGTTCGTTACGCTAAAATCAAAATGTATCCTGTAAGCAGAATTCGTGGTTGCGGGATGGATTGTGAGTTTTGTACGGTAAAAGGGAGGCCTCGCTATGCTAGTCCGGAAAAATTTCTTGAGGCCATTGAAAATATTGTTGAAACCAGAAATGCTAAGCATTTTTTTATTGTAGATGATCTTTTTGGCCAGCAGCGCAATGAAACTATTCGGTTTTGCAAGATGCTTGAAGGCTATCAGCAGAGGATAAACAGGCGCCTTGATTTTACGGTCCAGATTAGGTTGGATAAAGCAAAAGATAAAGAATTGCTTTCTGCGATGCGCAAAGCCGGAATTAATATGGTAGCTATTGGTTTTGAATCGCCAATTGAAGAAGAGCTCGACGCAATGAAAAAACATATTAAGCCTCAGGAGATGATTGAGTTGTCACGGACTTACCGTAGGTTTGGTTTTTTAGTCCATGGAATGTTTATTTTTGGCTATCCTCACAAAGATAAGAAGGTAGTTACTTTGCCGATTAAAGAGAGAGTTAAAAGGTTTAGGGTTTTTATCAAAAAGGCAAAGATCGACACTATTCAAGTTCTTCTTCCTGTGCCTTTACCCGGAACTGAATTACGGGACAGGTTAGAGAAGGAAGGCAGGGTTTATCCAATGACAGATATCGGTTGGCAGTATTATGATGGAAATTTTCCTCTTTTTGAGCCCGACGGGCCGTTAACTGCCCAAGAGCTGCAATCTTCTATCTATAAAATTATGGGTAAGTTTTATAAATTGAAATATATGTTTATGCTTGGCTATCACATATTTTCATTTCCAGCCTTAGTATTCTTTTTACATAATATAAAAAAAGGCTGGAGAATTTGGTACCGTTCCTGGCGAAATGCTTTAATTCGTTTTGGAGGTTGGGCGGTATTAAAAGGGTGGATGAAGTCATTTAAGGCCAGCAATTTTTCCAACCGGCTTCGCGAGGCTCAAAAACACCTTCGGCGATGAAGGTGCAGAAAGGCTTTAAGCTGAATTTAGTTTTGAATTCGAGTTTTAGTTATACCTGCAACAAAATACTCCAGAAGTTTTTTATAATTTCCAATCATTAGCTGCACAAACTTTCAAATTTTATCGATATCAGGATAATTTTTTGCTGCAACTTAAAGCGTTGTCAACACCTTGTCTGGCAGGTAAATAATACTTTTGAGTTAATTACCTCCCTATTGATACAACCATTATACAAGGTTGCTTGCAAAAAATAATTTTTTAGCTTGTTTTATCAAAGAATATGAAATATAGTGGTGATGAGAGTTTATTGTTGCGAGGGCTTGCAGAAGGTTGTAAGGAAGGACAAGCGTTATCTTTAATATACATATTGCATAGACTGTGGTGCTAAAAGATGTAAAGCTTTAAACTGAATTGGGTGATAAGATAGTTATGGCTTTTGACTTTGAAGATATAGATGAAATGGTAAAATTGTTTTATTTTTCACGGCAGGTTTGAGATGTGAAAAAATGTTGATTTATAAGTACTAAAATTTGACCTTGGCTGCCGGGGGAATTACAATATTATAAAGTAGATTGCTAGTTTTTTATAAAATTTAATTATCAAGAAAGGAGGTTTGGCCTAATGGGTTATGCTGTATTATGGAGTGGCGGAAAAGATAGTTGTTTTGCTTATTATAAAGCAATGCTGCAAGGTTATCATATTAGGTGTTTGGTAATTTTAGTCAAAAAGGGGAACAGACTATCTCTGTCTCACTTTAGGAAAGATAAAATAATTCAATCTCAAGCAGAAGCTTTGGGAGTTTTTTTGTTGCAAAAAGAAATAATTAGATATAATATTCCTCCAATTCAATATCGGATAAGTAGCATTTTTGGTTCGCAAGGTAAACTTTCTCGTTATGCCAGGAATATTATTCGGAATGTTTTCTTTCAATTAAGAGCAGTGTTGAGAAAGACCACCAAAACGTCAGTAGCAATATTAATGCATAGTGTAATCGGTAAATACAATAAGCAATTTCAGAAAATAGTAAGAAGCCTCGCTTTGGATGGAATAGAAGGTATTATTTCTGGGGATTTTGAGCCTACTGGCCAGAAAGAATTTTTCGACCGTATTTGTAAAAAGGAAGGGGTTGAGTTAATTACTCCTCTTTGTGAACAAGATAGGGAAAAAACCGTGAGAGATTTTATTAATGCCGGATTCGAAGCGATTGTTGTTGTGGTTAATTTAAGTTTTTTGGGCAAGGAACACTTGGGACGAAAAGTAGATAAAGAGTTTCTTGATTTTTTGGCTAAGAATAACATAGATCTATCTGGAGAAAATGGTGAGTATCACACTCTTGTTACTGATGGGCCCATTTTTAAAAAGAGGATAGAAATCATAAAAAGCAAAACAGTTACGGTAGGCATCGATGCGTATTTAGATATTTTAAAGTACTCCCTGATTTAAATCAGTTTTTTTATGCGGAAATAATTAAATGCAATTTTAAGGTGTATTGGCTTTTAAGTGTATTTATTTTGTTTTTTAAATCAAAATGCTACCTTCATTTAGAATAAAATATAATTATTTTATCCTTCTCCTTTTTATACTTATTGGGGCCGTATTACGTTTTTATCATTTAGCTTTTTTCGATTTATGGTTTGATGAAGCTCAGAGCATAATCTCTGCGACTGATTTTGATTTTTATTTGCATGATTTTTTCAAACGGGATTACTCTTCGCGCTTTATCCCCCCACTTTATTATACGATTCTTCATTTTTGGATTAAATATTTTGGTGTGGAAGAGTTTTCTCTAAGATTCTTATCAGCTATTGCCGGGGTAGGTTCTATTCCCTTAATATTTCTTTTAGGAAAGAAATTTTATAATACAAGAGTCGGCCTGATCAGCGCTTTAATTTTAGCTCTTTCTCCATTTCATATCTGGTATGCCCAGGAAGCTCGATTCTACAGCCTGTCTATATTCTTTTCCTTGCTTATGGCATTTTCTTTTTTTAAGATTGCGCAATCAAGGCGTAAGCTATTTTGGTATTCAGCGGCTGTGATAATAAGTGTTATTAATTTCTATCTTAATTATTTTTCATTTTTTTTATTTTTTTCGCTAGTTCTTTTTAGTATTCAGTATAAAAACAATAATGGCTTAAAACCCCTTTTTATTTTTTTGTATACTACTATTGCCTTTTTACCTTTTATTCCTTTTTTTTATAAGCAAATAGCCTCTATAGCGAGAAGCTTTTGGATGTTTCCTCCTCGATTTCAGGATATATTCAATATTATTGGTAACTTTTTTTTGGGTTATAACGCTACGGTTAATCAGTTTTATCTAGCGATAACGATAGTTCTTTTGTCAGTTGGAATTTGGTTTTTTACTCATAAGAGAAAAAAGAATGAGTATTTGCTATTAAGTTGTTCAATCTTGCCACTTTTGTTTTTTTTCGTTATAGGAAGATACATACTTCCAATCTATCTATCAAGATATTTAATAATATTTTCCCCATTTTTTTATATTTTAGTCAGCTCTCTGGTGTTGCGTATTAAATATAAAAAAGTATTTTATTTATTTTTGTCTTTTCTTGTTGGCTTGATGATATTTTCTTTATCCAATTATTATCAGGGAAAAATTGTCGCTCCCTTTCGTTTTCATTTTGGGGTTTATGAGAAAAAAACATTTAAAAATGCTGTTAAAATAATAAAGGATAATTTTTTACCCGGTGATATTATAGCTCATTCTTATGTGTCAACCATAGACCCTTTTCTGTATTATCTTCGTAAGATACCGGTTAGGCAAAAATTTGTAATTATAACTGAGGAGTTTGATGATAAATATTGGCGAGATAAAATTAAATCTGTTGAGCAATGGAGAACGAAGAAGCCGTATAAAAGGAAATATTATTACGGATCCCCGAGTTTCGAATTTTATAAAGAACATTATAATAAGAGGACTTGGCTTATATCTTCAAATTGGGCAAGAGATGGCATGTTGAGGCCGCATTCGTTGGCGGTAAGAGAGCGTTTTTCCCAGGAGTTTGACAGAGCTAAGAGCTTCTATCGCGATGGTATTTACATTGATTTATTTATTCCCAAAAAGTAGGTTAACCTGACACTATAACTTTTAATCTATCTACAAAATAAGATTTAGTACTTTAAATGGAATAATGTTGCAATATGAGTTATAATTCATTTTTGGAGGAAAAGTCTAGAAATAAAAAACAGCTAGATAAATAATAATATACGATGGCTAATCCAAAAGTCGTTTTAAATACAGGAACAAGATTTATCATAAACGAATTACTGAAATGGTTTTCATTATTATTCAAGACTGACTTATTGTACCCTCCAAACTATATCAGCATTAGGCTGACCAGAAGGTGTAATTTAAGATGTTTGCAATGTGAATGTTGGCGCATTAAGAATGCGTCTGAATTTTCGACCAATCAATGGAAAGATGTCATTCTAGATATTAAAAGCTATATCGGCCCTTATTTTTTAAGATTTTACGGAGGAGAACCATTTTTGCGAAGCGACCTTTTAGAATTAATAAGATTTTGTTTTTGTAATGATATTACCACATTTATTACGACCAATGGAACATTGATTAATAAGTCTGTCGCTGATGAACTGGCTAAAAACGATGTAGCGCAGATTAGCATTTCTCTTGACGGTTTTAAAGAGAAAACCCATGATAGGTTAAGAGGCGCTGAGGGCACATACCGCAAAGTTATGCAAGCAATAGAAAATTTACGAGGGAAGGTGGATTTGCAGATAAATACTACGATTATGCGTGACAACTTAGATGAAATATTAGACCTTACTGATTTTGCGATTAAGAATAAATTAAAAATTTCTTTTCAGGGATATAATAATAAGATATATAGAAAATACGATAGTGAGAAAAAAAAATCTGACGGTTCTGTCTTGGAAGATCAAGATTGGTTTAATCATTGTGACTTAAAAAAGCTAGATTATGTTGTTGACCGGCTCACTGAGATGAAAAAATACAATAAAGTAATTATTGATCCATGCAATCATTTTAAGAGGCTCAAGCTTTATTACCATCGGTCTTCTAAACTAAAAAAAATGTATTGTGAGGCAATTGGCAGGCAATTGATGATAAAAGATAAGGGAGATATTACTCTTTGCAGTTTTTGTAGTTTCCCTATTGGGAGTATTGGTAATATATCTAAAAATTCCTTTAAGGATGTTTGGACGTCTAAAGAGGCAGCTGCCAAAAAAAATAAAATGCTAAGATGCAAAGAAACCGATTGCTTGGTAATTAGGGGCTGCTATAAAGAAGGTTATTTTGAAAAAATAGCCAAAATTAAGAATTATTTTTTCGGTTCCGGGCCAAGCTGATTAAAATTTTTTTATTATGAGAACTTTACTTATAAGCACATATCCTGATTTTTGTGTTGGTTTGCGCTATATCGCTTCTTTTTTAGAAAAATATAATCATACGGTATTTCTGGAAAAAATAAATCCTTTAGAGGGGAAAGAATTAATAAAAGTAATTAAAAAATTTAAACCTAAAGTAGTAGGGTTTACATGTTATACCAGGAAAGTGTGGGATGTGCTTAATGCCGCAGCTTTAGTTAAACATTTTTTTCCCCATGTTAAAATTGTATTAGGTAATATCCATGCAACGGTATTTTATAGAACAATTTTGAGAGAATTTTTATTCGTTGATTATGTAGTATTGGGTGAAGGTGAAGTTCCGATGAAACAATTGTTGGAATATCTGGCAGGTTCAAGATTGATAGACGATGTTTGTAATATTGCATATCGCGATCAAAATGGAAATGTAAATAGGACAAAAAGGCTGGAGATATTTCCAAATTTGGATGATTTATCCGACCATCCTAAGCTTTCTATGAAGAAAGAGCTGGTAGTCGCACATTACCACAAGATCTCATATTTGTTTAAAGGAAACAGATTCAAATACCAAGATAAAACAGATATTGTTACCTCTAGAGGGTGTCCATACGATTGTGACTATTGTTCTGAAGCTTGCATGACTGATCATAGATGGCGCGCTCAATCGCCTGAAAAGGTAGTAGATTCAATTGAGAGGATACACAAAATATATAATATTTCGCATTTTAATTTTCAGGATGCACTTTTTACATTGGACAAAGAAAGAGTAAAGAAAATATGTGAGAAAATAAATAATCGTGGGCTAAAAGTAACTTGGTCTTTCCAGACCCATCCTAAACATATAGACGAAAAATTAATTCGCATAATTAAGCAGGGGGGCTGTGTTCATTTCAATATAGGCATTGATTGTTCAACAGGCCTTGCGATGCATGCACATAGAAAAATCAAGATAGATTATGTTTATTTGGCTAAGGTTATCAGATTAGCTAAGGCGTTAGGGCTAACAGTGAGGGCTAATTTTATAACTGGATGGTGGGGTGAATGTTTTAAAAATGTGTTTGAAACAGCCCGTCATATAAAAAGACTGAGGCCCACTCATATATCTATCTATCCTCTTCAACTTATTCCCGGTAGCAAGCTATATAATAAGGCGATTAAAGAGAAACTCATTGATGATAGCTATTGGCTTGATAAAAAAAACTCTCCCTTTTATTTAGGAATTTTTCTTGGAAGGCAAAGCAATATAAAAAATAATATTATATTAAAAGTGCAAAAATTTATTCTTAGCTGGGTATATATATTTTATTGCAGGAACATTAAAGGTTTAATATGTCTTTTTATTTATGCAGTAGAATGCAAATTTAATGATTATTTCAATTTTGTGCATAACTATTTTTTCATCCAAAGGCGTTCTCGTAAATTCCATGATTATTCCTAGTGATACATCAATAAGTAAATTATTTAAAAACATATCAAATTAATCTTGTTATGAAAGAACATAAGGCGCATATAGATACGCTTTTAGGCAAGTATAAATCTGAAGAGTTTATACGCTTGATAAGAAAATGGGGTAAGGATTTAACGCAAAAAATAGTATTGAAGACAGACCTTCGGGAGGAAGCTTTTGGGGAGGATGAGATATTATTTTCTTTATCGGGTAAGAATTCGATATTTTTTGCTTTAGACATTGCTGAAAAAACTGTTAAGACTGCTCATTATAGACAGAGAAATAAGGGTTTTTTACACAAATATGTTGCAGCAGATGTAAGAGAATTGCCATTTACCGACAACTGTTTTGATATCGTACTTTCCAGCTCTACTCTTGATCACTTCACGACAGAATATGATTTTATAAAATCACTTATGGAATTGAAAAGAGTAACTAAAGTAGGCGGAAAGATGATAATTACAATTAATAATGGGTGGAATTTTAATTTTTATTTTTTGCTTAAGTTAGAAAAGTTTCTAAGGTTGAAATCATATCCTGTCCAATCATATAGTCCGCCTAAGCTAAAGAGAATAATCAAAACTTCCGGTTGGGGCATAGTGGATGAAGATTTTATTGTGCATATTGTTAGCCCAATAAATACTTTGTTAATTATAATGAGAAGGTTTGTAAAAGATAATTTTGTTGACACTATCGCTAAAAGGTTTATATCTTTTGCGAAGTTTTTAGGAAGAAAAAAGACAAAAGCTTTTACCGGATGGTTTATCGCGTTAGAATGCATAAAGTTATAAATTATGAACGTAATTAAGTGGCTAAAAACAAAAAAATACAATTATGATCTTTTTTTAAAGCCGCTTTCATTATATAATCGGATTAACGTAATAAATCGCAAGGTTAAAACCGTACTATCACATAATAGCTCTCCTCAATCTTTAGAGATAGGTTTAAGTTATCGCTGCCAATTAAATTGCATTCATTGCGGAGTGCATGGAGAGAGTGATCTGACACGCAAAGAGTTGGCTCCATCGGAAATGAAAGACATTATTGCGCAAGCGCAAGAATTAGGAGTGTATTTTGTTGTATTTTCTGGCGGGGAGCCGCTGCTTAATGAGCATGTCGTCGAGTTTTTTAGTTATACCGCCCAAAAAGGAATAATTACCGCTCTTAGTACAAACGGTCAATTACTTACAAAGGATATTGTCAAAGAATTAAAAAGAGAAAGAGTTGCTTTTATTAATGTAAGTATTGATAATGCACAACCTGCGGTTCATGATAAATTGCGCGGGGTAAAGGGGTGTTTTCAAAAAGCTCAGGAAGGGATAAGGAGATGCGTGGATGAGGGTGTTCCGATTATTGTTTCAACTTATGCTACAAAAGAAAATATTTCTAACGGTGATTTACGAAATATTATTTCTATGTCTAAAAAAATAGGTGCTCGAGGTGTAAGGATACTTTTTGTTGTGCCGGCAGGTAAATTGTTAGGGTGTTCCCGGATAGATTTTTCAGAGCAAGAAAAAAAATATGTTCGCAGTTTATTAGATCCGTCATATGTGTATATTGAAGGAGTGCGTAATAAATTTACCGAGTGCAATGCTATATTAAAAAAGTTATTTTATCTTTCTCCATATGGAGATGTTCAGCCTTGTAGTTTTGTGCCTTTAAGTTTTGGTAATATTCGCAAGAAACCATTAGCTGACATTTGGGAGACGATGATCAATCATGAATTTTACAAAATTATAGATGGGAAAGATTGTATCATGAGAAATAAAGTGTTTCAAAAAAAATATTTGGGTTTCTTAAAAGGCAAAAATAAAAAGTGGCCTTTACCAATAGATGATTGTATATAGTTTTAATATATATGGATATGAACAAAAGAAGCGTGATGATTCTGGATGGGAATACAAGAGAAGCTTTGGCTATCGCAAGAAGTTTTGGGCGCAAAAAAATTAATGTGATTATTGGAGGTTATTCTAGGCTATCTCGGGCATTTTATTCCAAATATTGTAAAGCTTATTTTTTATATCCAGAGGGAAATGACCTAACTAGAGACACTCATAAAACAATATTGCATTATGTAAAAAAGTTTAAACCCGATGTTTTAATGCCGATTCTTAATAAAACCTTTTCGGTTTTACTGCAGCATAAAGAGGAATACATTCCGCATACTAATCTTATACCGCTTCCGGATGATGAAACATTTAGGCTTATGGAAGATAAAACTCAGTTGCTAAAATTAGCTTTGAAAAATAATATACCCTCACCCCAGACGTTTTATCCTAAGAATTTAGACGATTTGAAATTTTTGAGTCAAAAGTTATCATATCCTATTTTAATCAAACCTCGTATTTCCGCTGGCGGGTTTGGCATTCGTATGGTGTTTTCCAGCCAAGATTTATGGGAAAAGTATATCGAACTTGTTAACATGAAAAGAATATCCTTTCCTGATTCTCCTTTCGATAGCTCCTTCCCAATAATTCAGGAACACCTTAGTGGTGACTTGATTAACTTTTATGCATATAGTGAGAAAGGTGCCGTCAAGGCTTTTTTTATGACTAAGACTCTACGCGGATATCCACTCATGTTTGGGCCAGGAATAGCAGCGGTATCAGTTAGGAATGAATTTGCCAAAGAAATTTCTTTGAAAATAATAAAATTGCTAAACTGGAACGGTATCATTGGGTTTCAGTATATTTTAGATAAAAGGGACGGGACTCCGAAAATCATTGATAGTAATCCTCGCTTTTGGGGTACAGTAGAAAATGCTATTTTATCCGGTGTTGATTTTCCTTACATGCTTTTTCAAAAAGCTATAGGTAAAGAGGTAACTTGTTGTTTTGACTATAAGGAAGGCAGAGAATTTCGTTGGGTTTTGTTTGGCGAATTATTCTATCTGCTTCAATCAAAAAATAAGATTAAGACGATAGCTGATTATTTAAGCTTTAGAAAAACACATTGTGAAATATCGCTAACCGACATTAAACCTCATATTATTCACACCTTTAGTTTGTTAAGAAATAAAAGAGAGGTAAGATAGTACCATGCGTGTATTATTTGTTTTACAGGAAATAGAAGATGAACAGTTAGGGATTATGTATTTATCGGGAATGCTAAAATCTAAAGGGCATAATACTGGATTGGTAAAATCTGATTATAAAAGTATTGTACAAAAATTAAAAGACGGCGTGCCCACGGTATTAGCGTATAGTGCTGTTGCTTTTTATGTTGATTACTATCTTGAGCTAAATAGAAGCATAAAAAAAGATTTTGATATATTTTCTGTGTTTGGAGGCCATTATCCTACCGGGAAACCGCAAATTTTAGAAAAAGAAGGGGTAGATGCAGTTTGTGTAGGAGAGGGGGAATTGGCTCTTTTGGAATTAGTTGATCATTTAAGTAAAGGTGAGGAAATCAGGAATATAAAAAATCTATGGGTAAAAAAAGATGGGAAAATATATAGGAATTCACTTAGACCTTTGATGAGGAATCTTGATCTATTGCCATTCCCTGATCGTAGTCTTTTTAAGATAAAATCGCCATTTTTTTATGATAGGATAAGCATGATGACGGGCAGGGGTTGTGCTTATAACTGTCAATACTGTTATAATAGCACCTATAGACGGGTCTATAAAACGAACAATATATACCGCCGCAGAAGTGTAAATAATGTGATTGAAGAAATAAAGTATGTCCAAAAAAACCAAAAAGTAAAATTTATTCTTTTCTATGATGATATCTTCATTTTGATGCCCGAATGGATTGAAGATTTTTCTTATAAATACAAGAAAGAGATAAATATACCTTTTTGTTGTTATGTCAGAATTAATCTCGTTACGCCTAGAATTGTAAGGCTCTTAAAAGAAGCAAATTGTTACAGTATATCCTTTGGGCTTGAGGCCGGGAACGAGCATTTGCGAAATTCGATATTGAGCCGGCATATGAATGAAGAGGAAATTATTACAAAAGCCAAACTTTTTAAAGACGCAGGGATTAAAGTGCGTACGACTAATATTATTGGTATACCTGGCGGCTCGCTTGGAAGCGATATAGAGACGCTGAAGTTGAATATTAAGTGTAGAGTAGATTTTGCCAAAGTAAGTATGTTTTCAGTTTATCCCAATACAGATTTTGCTGTTGCCCAGGGAGATTGCGAAGGCTTTGCGAAACACTTTGATTTTCGGCCTCCCAAAATAGTTGATATTTTAGGAAAATATTCTATCAGCGCATCTGGCCATTTTAGAAGAGTAATTCATTCTCTAGCTTATCCTCAGTATGGATTCAAAAATGGAACCGAACGTAAAATAATCGGTAATTTACATAAATTATTCGGTATTACGGTAAGTTTCCCTTTTCTTTTCCCCATTGTAAAATTAGTGATAAGATTGCCCAATAATAGTCTTTTTAGACAAATAAATTTTTTGTGGGCAAATTATTGTAGTTATTTTAAGCTTTATTGTACGTGTGGTTGGTTCGGTTTCCTAAAGCGTATAATTAGGCATCGTAAGGCATTAACACAATGAGAATTCTTTTTATAGTAAATGATATTTACACCGATCATATTGGCATTATGCTTCTTTCATCTATTTTAAAGCAAAATGGGCATAGCGTGGAAGTGGTAGAGGCTAGTTATAAAAAAATTGTTAAAAAATTAAAAAATTATAGATACGATATACTTGCTTATAGTTGTCCTACGATATTGTCTGACTACTATATATCGCTTAATAAGTTGATCAGGCGTAATTTTGATATCTTTTCTGTGTTCGGGGGGGCACACCCGACTTTTGTCCCTGAGATGATCGAAGAAGAAGGCATTGATTGTATTTGTCGCGGAGAAGGTGAATTTGCTTTCTTGGAACTTGCTGAAAAATTAAAATTTAAAAAGCCTATTAGAAAAATTAAAAATCTTTGGGTTAAAGATAATGGAAATATATTTAAGAATCCCCTGAGAGAATTGGTTAAAAATTTGGACGATTTACCTTTTCCTGATAGAGATTTATTCCCTTTTAGTGAAGCAATCTTTAAAAGGAAAATGCATGTGATTACTAGCAGGGGATGTCCTTACAGTTGTAGTTATTGTTCTCAGTCCGCTTATGATTTCTTATATAACAGCCATGCGGCTAAGGTTAGGAGAAGAAGCGTAGGCAATGTTATCAAAGAAATCCAACAGATTACAAAAAAAGTCTCTTTAAGATTAATCATGTTCGAAGATGATTTATTTATTTCTTCAATAAGATGGATAAATAGCTTTTGTAAGGAGTATCAGAATAAAATAAATATTCCTTTTTTTTGTTATACCAGAGCAGACACTATTAATCCAGATATCGTATCAAAGCTAAGACGAGCCGGTTGTGTGAGTATTTCAATGGGCTTGGAGAGCGCCAATGATTATCTGCGGGAAAATGTGTTAAGAAGACATATGTCCAGAGATAATATAATCGAAGCTGCCCGAATTATAAAAAAAGAGAAGATACGGTTAGAAACCACAAACATTATCGGTATTCCCGGTAGTTCTTTAAAAGATGATCTTGAAACTTTGAAAATGAATGTTAAATGTAATGTAGATTACAGCAGTGTAAAGCTTCTTATGCCTTATCCTAAGACTAAAATCAGAAAATTTGCCGCTTCGATGGGGTGTCTTATAGATAAATATCCTTCCAGCGAATGGAAATCCTCGATCAGGTTTCATACCGATAGGGATAAGAGAGCAAGAGAGAATTTGAGAAAGTTTTTCGCTATAACAGTAGAATTTCCCTTTTTGCTGCCGGTGGTAAAAAAAATTATTTATTTTCCCTTAGGTTATATATATATGTGTGTTTATATTGTATGGGATGGATATACAGCCTTTTTTCGCTTGTATCCAACAGGATTTAGGGGATTTATTTGGGGTATAAGAAAATTTATAGGGGCTTTCCACAGGCGAATCGATGTATTACTTAGTTAAAATTGGAAAACCTCCATATTTATATCTATTTTTTTACTGAACTGATTTTTATTTTTTAATAATTCCGAATTATTCTTTTTTCATTTTCGTTATTTTTGTGTTATACTTCTCGTAAAGTTTTTTTCTCATGTAAAAATAGAGATAAATTATTAACTATTTTACACAACCTTGCTTTAATTCCAACTAATTTTAACACACTTTCCCGCAAGCAATTATGGATGTAATATTTGTTTCTAAAGATATGCTTAATTGGGGTCATTTAAATATTAATTTAGGTATTAAGTATCTATCTAGCATATTGAAGAAGCACGGGCATAATGTAGAAATTATTGAAGCAGTTCATGAAAGAGTTGCTGAAAAATTGAAAAGCAAAAAGTTCTGCGTAATAGGCTATAGTGTTCTCGAGAGATACGCAGCGTATTATTGTGAATTAAATAAAAAATTAAAGGAAAGGTTTGAATTTCTTTCTGTTTTCGGTGGGATTTATCCTACAATGAAACCCGAAATAATTAAGGAAAAGGGGGTAGATGCTGTTTGTATCGGAGAAGGAGAACATCCTATTTTAGAGTTAGTTAGTAATTTAAATTGTGGAGCACAAGTAACGGGAATAAGAAATTTATGGATTAAGCAGAATGGAAAAATTTTTAAGAATACTCCCCGTCC
Organism: Candidatus Omnitrophota bacterium; assembly: GCA_021735445.1. Classification (GTDB taxonomy): domain Bacteria; phylum Omnitrophota; class Gorgyraeia; order Duberdicusellales; family 4484-171; genus PXAH01. Next base: position 11,918 of record JAIPHA010000016.1, on the reverse strand, counting down.
TCCTATCGATGATTTAGACAGTTTACCTTTCCCGGACAGGACGCTTGATTATCGTAATCTCGCAAGTAACATAACTTCGGTAATATCTTCGAGAGGGTGTACTTGTTCTTGCGCTTATTGTTGCAGCAGTAGCAAGTTATATCAAAATAAGTTTCGTAGAAGAAGCGTTAATAATGTTATTGATGAATTGGTCCAAATTAAAGAGTTGCCTAAATACAAGTTTCTTAAAATTATTAGATTTGAAGATTCTGCTTTTGATAATTCTTCAATTTGGTTAAAGGATTTTTCGTACAAATACAGAAAAATAATAAGTATTCCTTTTTATTGCAACGTGCATGTCAATAATATTACGAAAGAGAAGGCCGGCTATCTAAGGCATGCTGGTTGTTATAGTGTGACTTTAGGCATAGAGACAGCAGATGATTGCTTAAGAAAGAGTGTTTTAAATAGATATATGTCAAAGGAAAAGATTATCAATGCTATAGAGCTACTTAAGGGTAGCGGTATTAAAGTGAGGGTGACTAATTTACTTGGTTTACCGGCAGGCTCTTTGGAATCTGATCTCGAAACGTTGAAGTTGAATGTAAAGGCTCGGCCTCATTATTCTATTGCATACCCTTTGCATCTATACGATGGGACTCCGATATATAGATCAGTGAGGGAAGGATTGCTCGAAGGTGCACAAACAGAAGGTGCGTCTATATATAGATTGAAAAAAAGAAAGCAAATTGATCGCTTATATTATATTTTTCCGATATCGGTTGAGCTTCATTTACCTGTACAATTAGTTCGTATTCTAATTTATTTACCGCTGGAAAGTATTTATGAATTAATTTATTCTTTTTGGGAAACTTATTGTGTTCATTTCAGGCTTTATCCTACAGGCTGGCAAGGTTTTTTAAGAAAAGTAAAGATATCTAAAAGATTACCAAAATTTGTCAGATCTTTATTTGCAAAGAGTGTCGATGGAGTTCAATTATGAATATTCTAGCACCGTTTGATATGGTTAGTGAAGTTAAAGCTTTGATAAAGGCGGGGGCTAACGAATTATATTGTGGCGTCAATAGCAAGTGGTGGAAGAAAAGGGGCTTGTTTTCTAACGCTCGCCATATGTTTTATGGTAACTTGAACAATTTTACTGAACTTAAGAAAAGCTTGCAAATATCAAAGAAATATGGTGTTCCTGTATTCTTGTGTATAAATGATTATCTTCCGGAGGGTGCATTTCAACAAGTTTTTAGAGATATCAAAATGGCAATTGATTTGGGGGTTGATGGTTTTATCGTTGCTGATTTAAGTTTAATACCTTTCATTAAAAAGAATAGCGAAAAATGTAAAATTATTCTAAGTACCCTGAACCCATGTTTTAGTTCAGAAGGTGTTTCATTTTATAAGGGGTTAGGTGTTGATAGAATAATTCTTCCGCTTAATCAATTAACTTTATCAGAGGTTGAAGAGATTTCACTGTATGGCCAGAAATTATCAGTTGAAATTGAAGTTTTTATTAATAATATTGTTTGTAAAAATATACCGGCAAATTGTTTATTTAATGATTTTGAATTATTTAAACAACACTATAAATGTGGCTTTGATATAGTTATGCTTGGTTTAAAAAATGCAGTTAAGTTAGTTCCTAATTCCGTAAGGAATAGATTGGGCAAGTTATTGTATTCTTCAAGGCTGCATCCTAAACCCTGTCGTCAGAATTTTTCTGTAGAGGTTTTTGCCAAAACCAATGGCAATCTGAGAAAAGTAAAAGGTATGAATAGTTATTCTTCAGAGAAAGATTTTGCATATCCATATTGTGGGTTATGCTCAATATATTTTCTTAAACAATGTAAAATAACAAGTGGAAAGATTTCAGGGCGAGGTTATTCTATTAAAAGAAAAATAAATGATGTTACGTTTGCAAGGAATTTTTTAAACGAAATGGAAAGAAAAAATATGACAGAGGTTAATTTTGCGTACAAAGGTAGAGAGATTTATCAAAAAGTTTACCATCAAGACTGTTTCAAGAAACGATGTCAATTTCAGAAAACACTTAGCTTTAGAAACGATGACTGATATTTATTAGAATAAGAGCGATGGAAATAGCATCTTTTATAGATTATTCAAGGTTTGATATAGAGTTAGATAATTTGACTCATTTGTATGTTGGCGACGAGTTTTGTGAGCGCCGTCTACCTTCTTATCTATTGCTTGAGGAATTGTTTTCTCGTTTTAATCACTCTCAGAAAAAAATATCTATTGTTACACCATATTTGACAAATAAAGGAATTAAGCAACTTTTGTCTATTATAGATTGGGTATATACTAAGAATTTCCGATGCGAAATAATTATTAATGATTGGGCCGTTTTAGAAATACTTAGAAATTATAAGGATAGATTTGAATTAATCGCCGGGCGTCTTTTAATATCGAGGTATTTTTCTAAGTTTCATTTGCATTGTCGCTTACGAAAGTTTTCTAAAACTAAAAAGAAAAGAAATTTTTACTGTTTCTTTCCGGAAAGTTTTCTTGATTTTCTGAAAAAAAATAATATTTTTCGGCTGGAATTCAATAGCCTCGATCACCTAAAAGCTACAAACAATCAACTTTTCAAACGAGGTTTCAAGTCGCATATTTATTTTCCATTTATGTATCTTACAACATCTCGTTATTGTACTTATCCGGGCGGCCATGGCACTCGTGTAAATAAATCAATAGTTTCATGCAATAATGAATGCAAAAGTTTATATGCTGTTATGAAAAACAATAAATTTTTATCAGAGATATTTGTTAAAGGTAATACTTATTTTACTAAAATCACCGAAAAGAAAGATAGAGTAAGTGCTGCTAGCGATAGAATTATCTATAATAGTTTTATTTAAAACAAAAAAAATATTTAGCAGAATATGTATAGAATTAAAAAAACATTATTTTTTTTCTATAAAGCGTTAAAGCATCCAGCAAATGCTATCAAGCATATTTTGCCTTTAAAAAGATTAATTAATAATCTTTTTCAAATATATGGTATTAGATATCAGTTGCCTGTCTTAGATAGCATCATTCTTTGTGTGACAAATTTTTGTAATGCTCATTGTTTAATGTGCGATATAGGTTTAAATCATGATAAGGGTATGAATATTTTACAAAGAAGCGAGAAGCGCGAAATGGATTTTGAATTGCTTAAAAAAATATCTAATGACCCCTATGTGTTAAAGCATAAGCCTTTTTTCAACATACTGATGACTGAGCCATTATTGCATTCCAGGATAGGTGCGATAGTAAAAGAACTTAAAGAAAATAACTATCAAGTTAATCTAACAACAAATGGTTTTTTATTACCTGAGAAAGCGCAAGAATTAGCTGAAAGTGGCCTTGATTATTTACAAGTAAGTATTGATGGGCCTATTGAATTACATAATAGAATAAGAGGTATTGATGTTTTCCGTAAAGCAATTGAAGGTATAAAAAAGTTAAATTCTTTTAATGCCAAGCCACTAATAAATATAAATTGCGTAATTACAAATCTCAATTTTTCTTATCTCACTAAACTTGTGGATAAAATCGAACGGGAAGGAATTTTGATTAACCAATTTAAATTTCAGTTTATGTACTTTGTCTCTGAGGCAATGCAGAAAAGAAATAATGTTTTGGGAGTAAAAGAAATGATGCAATCCGAGTCGACAATCAACAAATACATGATGCCTGATAAAGTAAATATAGATATTTTATATAAAGAGTTACAGGAATTAAGAGCGATGAAACCGCACAATATTCAGCAAATAAGGATTATTCCCGATATCAGGTCTAAAAAAGAATTACGTAATTATTTTAATTTTAAAGGAGAAAAGATGCCTTATTATGATTATTGTGCCTGGCCTTTTAGGCAAATTGCCGTTAAAACCGATGGTGTTGTGTTGTTTCATACTCGTTGTTTTAATTATTCTTTAGGCAGCCTATTAGATGGAAGCTGTGTTAGAAGCGTTTTTTTTAGCTTAAAGGCGAAATATTTTAGAAAACAATTTAAAAGGTATAAATTTTGTCTTCCGGCATGCACAAGATGTTGCGGAGTAGTGTCAAAAGTTTCATAAAATGTATAATAAGCAAGGTATTTTAGAATCAGTAGCAAGAAGATTCCCGCTTTGGGTGCGTTATCCATTGGGATTTTTTTGTATAGGAATAATTGAACCATTTAAATGCGGTTATTTAAAATATAGGAATTTTAATAAATTTTTAGAAAAATCTCAGTGGTGGAGCAAGGAGCGGCTAGAGAGGTACCAGATGGGAAAGCTTAAGCCACTTTTAGAGCACGCATGTAAAAATGTTCCTTATTATAAGAATATGTGTAAAAAAATGCACTTTACTCCGGATGATTTTAACTCAATAAGGGATTTAGAAAAATTTCCTCTGTTAACCAAAGAAGATGTAGTTAATAATTTTTCTCAATTAATTGCTGAAAATATATCGCTTAAGCAAAAAAATAAGCGGCTTGACTCAAGATCTACAAGTGGTTCTACGGGAAAGCCTATGTTTTTTTATCGTGACAAAAATTATCGTTTTATTAAAAAATCATTATTTCGATGGAGGAATAGAGTTGCAGGCCTTAGAGAAAACAATAAGTGTATTCACCTGTGGTCGTATCCTTTTGTAGAGGACAATTTAGATTCTCTATTTTTATACGCGCCTTATGATAGAAAGCTAATTATATCTACAGCCAATGTTGAATTAAATTATTTTAAAAAATATTTAGAGTTATTTAGATCGTTTAAACCAAAGTATGTTATTGGGCCGCCGTCTTTCCTTTATTTATTAGCTTGTTATGTTGAAGATAAGGGCGAAAAAGGTATAAAATTCCCTGTATTTTTTTCTACTACGGAAAATCTATTGTCATTTCATAGAAAAGCTATCGAGAGGTGTTTTCGGTGTGAAATTTTTAATATTTATCATTCCGAGGAAGATTTAGTTTCTGCAGTTGAGTGCCAAAAACATGAAGGTATGCATATAATGATGCAAAAAGGTGTTGTAGAAATAGTAAATGAAAATGGAAAATTATCTAAGGAAGGGCAAAGAGGAAGAATCATATGTACGGGCTTTAATAATTATGTAATGCCGTTTATTAGGTATGAAATAGGAGACGTTGGAACTATTTCTTATAAGCGGTGTTCTTGCGGCAGAGGGTTGCCATTGTTGAAAAAACTAGCTGGCAGGACAAGTGAAATGCTTAATTATAATAATATGATTTTAGACCCTGCTGCTCTATCAATTATAGTAAAATCAGTTAGAAATATAAAGGAATGTCAGTTTGTTCAAGAGACATCCAGTTTATTAAAGATAAATATTGTTAAAAGAAAAGGTTATGTTGATAAAGATGTAGAAGAATTTATTGGAAAGATTAAAGGGTTGATCGGGAATGAAGTTAAGGTAAGCTTATGTTTCCTAGATAGTATCCCCCGTACACGTATGGGTAAATTTAGATTTGTAATTAACCGATCAAGGGAGAAACAAAATGTTTAGAAAATATTGGAAAGAAATACCCAATATTATCCATCTATCCGGTTATGCAATTTGACACGTTAGCCCAGAGATGATAAAGTTATAAAAGCATGATTGTAAAAAAGGTTTGAAAACCGCAAAGAATCGGGGTTAACTTTGCGGTTTTTTTTGCGCCGCTAACCAAAAAGGAGGTAGAAAAAGATATGAAAAAAAACTTTTTAGTTTTTATCTGTTTAGCTTTAGTGGTTTCTGTAAATATTAGTAAAGTAAAAGGAGATGATAATATGGCTATTGAAAAAGGCAAAAAAGTATCATTTGATTACACCTTAACCGTTGACGGTCAAGTGATAGATTCTTCCAAAGAAAGAGAACCTCTTAGTTATGTGCATGGTGAAGGGAAAATTATTCCCGGCCTTGCCTCTGAACTTGAAGGCATGAAAGAGGGCCAGGAAAAAATCGTAAAGGTAAGCCCCGAAGATGCTTACGGCAAGGAAAATCCTGAAGCTTTCAAAGAAGTGCCTAAAAGTTCTCTACCAAAAGACCTAGAACCTAAAGCAGGGATGATGCTTCAGATGCAGGGGCCGGAAGGTCAAGCCGTGCCGGTAAAGGTAGCTGAAGTTAAAGATGAAGAGGTAGTGCTTGATTTAAACCATCCTTTGGCTGGAAAGACTCTAAAATTTGATGTTAAGGTAATTTCAGTAGAGCAATAAACAAGCTAGTTTAACCTCTGTTTTATGAATTAAAGAATAAAACAGGGGTTTTTTGTTTTGCAAACAAGTTTTCTTTCTTTACAATCTATTTCCTCGGCTATATAATTACATTTTCTGTAGTATCTGTCTGGTTAGAAAGGAAGTACATAGTCTATATAGCCATGTCTTACCAAAAACCCACGCTATTTTTGATGTCAGGGTGAATAACCTCAGATTATGAGTCTTAAAAAAATATTAATTATAATACCTACCTATAATGAAAGGGATAATATAGCTTATCTTTTGAAAAAAATAGAGAATTCTGATATAAAAGCTGATATTTTAATAATAGATGGCGGTTCGCTTGACGGGACCGCTCAAGTTGTAGAAGGGCTGCAACAAAAGTATTTTAATTTAGCTTTAATCAAAAGGAATAGTAAAGTAGGTTTAGGGAGCGCATACAAGGAAGGTTTTAGCCGGGCTTTAGGAGATAATATTGATTTGGTCGTTCAAATAGATGCAGACTTATCCCATTCTCCTTTTGATATACTGCCGATGCTTAGATATATTCCTGAATATGATATGGTAATCGGCAGCAGGTATGTGTCTTCTGGCGGGGTCATAAATTGGCCTCTGCTCAGATTCTCTTTAAGCAGGATAGCTAATTTTTTCTCTAAAATATTGCTAAGAGTCCCTATCTCTGATTTAACCAGTGGTTTTAAAATTATAAAAAGAGAAGTCTTAGAGGCAGTAGAATTCAATACTATCAAATCAAAAGGATATGCTTTTCAAATGGAGATTACCTTAAGAGCTCATGACAAAGGTTTTAATATCAAAGAATACCCGATAATATTTAAAGGACGGGAAAAAGAAAAATCTAAATTTTCTTTCAGTATTGTTTTAGAGGCCATGGTAAGAGTAATTTTATTTTTTATAGTTAGATTTAAAAAAGACAATGAGACATAATTTTTATCCTCAATTTATAAAAGATATAATTTCTACAGGTTCTGGAAGGCTGGTTAATATTATTTCCGGTTTTTTCGTTTTTTTAATTATTGTTAGATTTATTCCCAAAGAACAACTCGCTGCTTTTATCCTTATTCAGTTAATAGCTTATTTTTTTATGGTATTAAGTGATTTGCTTGTATCAGATACAGCGGTAATAAAGTTGATTATCAGCACAGAAGGTAAAGATAAAATTAAAGTAGTTAATACTGCTTTAGGTTTTAAGCTTCTTTTCGGGGTTTTTTTAAGTATAATTATTCTTCTGGCCAAACCTTTTATTTTGTATCTTTTTCAATCCAGGCAGCTATCTCAATTGTTTGGGTATATTCCTTTATATTTTCTTTTTTTTAGCTTTAGACCTTTTTTTCGAGAAGTGTTGAAAGGGTTTTATCGGTATAGGGAGATAGGTATTTCTGAGATAATATATGGCTTGTTATATCTTTTGTTTACTGTAATTTTGCTGATTATTTTTAAAAAAGGCGTGATTGGATTGGTTTATGCCGGATTTTTAAGTTTGACAGCCATGGTTACATACCAGTATTTATCAATACCTTTTAAGAAAAGAATTGATTTTAATTTTGTTTTGTTTAGAAAAATTTTCCGAACCGGTTTTCTTTTTGGATTGGATCAATTTTTTATTTTTGTTTATGAAAAAACAGATAAGTTCATGATTGGAGCGATGCTTAGCCCTATAGGCCTGGTTTATTATGAAGCAGCGTCAAAAATTCCCAAAAACAGTTTTCAGATGTATGAAAGCTTTAAGAACGTATTTTTACCCAATATGTTGAATCTTTTTGCTCAGAAAAAATACAGGGAAGTAACAGAGGTTTTGAATAATTCTCTAAGGCTAATTACCTTGGCTGCAATTTTTGCTGCTTTTATTACTCTGTTATTTCAGGAAGATATAGTTAGGATTTTATTTTCGCAGCGTTATTTGGCAAGTGCCCCTGTCCTTCCTTTGTTAATGTTTGTTTTAAGTTTTCGATTTGTACAAAGTATTTTTCGTATGCTTTTGATAGTTCTTGGCCAATCAAATAAGATGCTCAAGCTTGGTATTATTAACGCTGTAGCTAATATAACAGGCAATTTTATAATGATTCCTCTTTTTGGGTTTATCGGGGCTGCTTATGCGGGAATATTTTCTTATATTTTAACAAATTTATTCAGCGTACGGATTTTAAAAAAAAGTGGTATCGATTTACAGGTTTCTCAATACATTAAACCTATTTTAGTTTTTGTAATATCTGCTTTTTTATTTTTGATAATTAAGCCCGAGACTGTGATGGTCAAGCTGATTTTGGTGGTCGTTTTTGTCTTGCTTTGTCTATTATTGTCTATAATCAGGAAAAACGATATTTTCTATTTGTTTGAAAGCATAAAGAGCAGCGGTTGATTTTAATCTTTTTAGAGGTGCTCTGGATGAAAGGATTTAGTTATGACTTGCAGGCTGTGTTTTACTAAAGCAGAAGAGTTTTTTAACATATCGGATAAAAGGTATTACCGGTGCCGGCAATGCCTGGCTGTTTTTCTGGCTCCCGGTTGCCAGCTTTCAAAAAATGACGAAAAAAGAAGGTATCAGGAGCATAATAATAATGTAGAAGATCCCGGTTATCAAAAGTTTGTTGAGCCTATCGTGTAAAAGGTCCAGAAGAACTTTACGAAAAAACAGCGGGGCTTGGACTTTGGCGCGGGAACCGGGCCTGTTATCACCAAGCTTTTAAGCGATAAAGGGTACCATCTCAAATTGTATGACCCTTATTTTTGGAACTATCCTGATAATCTGAAGGAAAAGTATGATTTTATTGTTTGTTGTGAGGTGATTGAACATTTTCGCAATCCGGCTAAATGGTTTAAGTTATTAAAGTCCCTTTTAAAGCCGGGGGGTGGATTATATTGTATGACGGATTTATATTCGGATACGGTAAACTTTAGGAAATGGTATTATAAAGATGACCCCACCCATGTATTTTTTTATCATCAAAAGACTCTCGCCTGGATTAAGCTAAAGATTGGTTTTTCTTCCTTAAAAGTAGATAGAAGGTTAATTCAGTTTTTGCTTTAAAAGATTAGATCATTATTGACAAAGACTTTTAGCTGTTTTATAATGCACTTATGTGCAAAATAGGAGTTTTACCATGAGGCCGAAGAAAACCAGGTGGGTTAAATGTGAGCCCGGAGAAAGGTGTTTTCGTCCCCAATGCAAGCCTTTACCCAAGTTAGGAGGTGTTACTATGACCCTGGATGAGTTTGAAGCCATCAGGTTGTCACACTTAAAGGGTTTGACTCAAACGCAAGCGGCCAAGAAGATGGGGGTTCACCGTTCTACTATATCGCGGATATTGGATTCGGCTAATTATAAAATAGCTGATGCATTGGTAAATATTAAAGCGATAAAAATTGAAGGCGGCTGTTGTAAGATTGTAGAGAATAAAAAAAAGAAAGGGCTTAGATGAAAGAAAAAAATAAATTTTTATTAATGGTTATCGCTTTTTTCGGTTGTTTTTACCTGCCGGTTGAGTTGTTGCCGTTTAAGAATCCTTTTTTTGAAGCTTTAGCTTTAGTACGCTGGTATGCGCGTGAACATGTTTTGCTTTGCCTGGTGCCGGCGTTTTTTATTGCCGGGGCAATTTCTGTTTTTGTATCTCAAGCTTCGGTTATAAAGTATTTCGGAGCAAAAGCAAAAAAAATTTTAGCCTATAGCGTTGCCTCAGTATCAGGGACGATTTTAGCGGTTTGCTCTTGTACGGTTTTACCTTTATTTTCAGGCATTTATAAGAGAGGGGCAGGTCTGGGGCCTGCCACGGCTTTTCTTTATTCCGGCCCGGCGATAAATGTTTTAGCGATTATTATGACTGCCAGAGTTCTCGGCTGGGAGCTTGGCTTGGCCAGAGCAATAGGTGCTGTAATTTTCAGTGTCGTGATAGGGGTTTTAATGCATTTAATTTTTATTAAGGAAGAAAGGGCTCGCCATGCCGCCGGAAACTTTTCGCTTGGAGAAGAAAGGGAACCACGGTCTTTATTTAAAAACTCCTTATATTTTGTGGTTATGGTTGGTTTTTTAGTTTTTGCTAACTGGGCAAAACCAGAAACGACAACTGGCCTTTGGGCATTTATCTATTCGATAAAATGGTATTTGTCAGGCGGTTTTTTGGCTTTACTTGGAATAATCTTAATTAGCTGGTTTAAGAAAGATGAGATTACCGGTTGGGTCTCGGCCTCTTGGGGTTTTGCCAAACAAATCATGCCGCTTTTGTTGGCAGGTGTAGTGGTGGCGGGGTTGTTGTTAGGTAGGCCGGGCCAGGAAGGTTTTATTCCCTCTTGGATAATTGAAAAAGCCGTAGGGGGAAATTCTTTACTGTCTAATTTTTTTGCCTCGATTGTAGGCGCTTTTATGTATTTTGCTACCCTTACCGAGGTACCAATATTGCAGGGTTTGATTGGCGCAGGCATGGGCAAAGGCCCTGCCCTGGCATTGCTTTTGGCGGGTCCGGCATTAAGTTTACCTAATATGTTAGTTATTCGTGGCGTTATCGGTATAAAGAAAACAGTTGTTTATGTGGGGTTAGTTGTGGTAATGGCAACATTTAGCGGAATATTGTTTGGGATGATAATCAACTAGGAGGTTGCAAATGGGGGAAAAACCAAAAGATATTAAAAAAATGGTTAAAGAAAAATATACTGAAATAGTGCGTTCGAAAAAAACATGTTATTGTAACGAATCTTGTTGTTCGTCTGCCAGTTCGGATATCAGCAAAGAGCTTGGTTATTCTCAGGAAGAAATCGATAAAGTTCCTCAAGGGTCTGACTTGGGGCTTGGTTGCGGCAATCCAATAGCCCTTACTTCGTTAAAGGAAGGCGATCTTGTAGTTGATTTAGGAAGCGGAGGAGGATTTGACGCTTTTTTAGCCGCGGGAAAAGTTGGTAAATCCGGCCGCGTTATCGGCGTGGATATGACTCAGGCAATGGTTAAGCAAGCCAGGAAAAATGCGAAAAAAGGCGGCTATGATAATCTAGAATTTCGCTTAGGTGAAATTGAAAAACTTCCTATAGAAGATGATAGCATAGATGTGGTTATTTCTAATTGTGTAATCAACCTTTCTCCCGATAAACAGGCTGTTTTTAATGAGGCTTTTAGGGTTTTAAAACCCGGCGGCAGCTTAATAGTTTCGGATTTGGTGCTAACTAAAGATTTACCAAAAGCAATAAAAGAATCAATTGAAGCTTACCTGGGCTGTCTTGCCGGAGCGGTCAAGAGGCAGCGGTATTTGGGTTTTATCAAGCAAGCGGGATTTCAGAATATCAAAGTGATTAATGAATCGAATTATCCGGTTGGCGCGGTTGCTGATAACCTCAAGAGTGTCGCGTCTTCTCTGGTAAGTATAATGATTTCGACAAAAAAACCATAAAGTAATGGAGCAATGTGAAGGCAGGAAATAATCAAGATACAAGAAACAATAACCAAATAATAACCAATAGCCAAATTCAAATAATCAAACAAAACATTTATTTTTTGATTATTGGATATTGAAATTTGGAAATTGTTTGTATCTTGTTTCTTGATGTTTGATTATTTCGATTCTAAACACATTATACGAGGAGGGAAGCTGTGAAAATCGAAATTTTAGGAATGGGTTGCCCAAAATGTAAAGTTCTTTATGAAAATACTCTTACCGCATTAAAAGATGCCGATCAAGAAGCGGAGGTGGTAAAAGTTGAGGATCTTGCCAAGATCACTGAATATGCGGT
>JAIPHA010000015.1 GCA_021735445.1 Candidatus Omnitrophota bacterium | reverse complement strand
TTTGTTCGCTGGTAGGTTATACTAATGCCGGAAAAACTACATTGTTTAATCTTTTAACTAAAGATCAACAAAAAACATCATCTAATCTTTTTACTACCTTAAACACAGTAGCCAGAAAAGTTAAAATCAGGGAAGGAATGGATATTATCATTTCTGATACTGTTGGTTTTATTCATAGGCTGCCGCCGAATTTAATAGATGCTTTTAAGGCTACCTTGGAAGAGTTAAACTATTCAGACCTTTTGCTTCATCTGGTTGATGCAAGCGCGTCTAATATAGGCCAAATAAGAAAATCTGTTGATCAGGTTTTGGCAGAGCTTAACCTTATTAATAAAGAAAAAATTATTGTTTTTAACAAGATAGACAGCCTGGATCAAATAACCTTGGAAAAAATGGAAAGAAGCTACCCGGAAATTATTTTTATTTCAGCATCAACCGGAGAGGGGGTCGATAGGTTAAAAAAAGAGATCTACCATTATCTTTCTAAAAACTTTCTGGAACTAATCGTTAAAGTGCCTATTTCACGAATGGATATTATGAATTTTTTCCACAAGAATAGCCAAGTGCTCAAGACAAAATATGGTAAAGATAATATTTCTTGCTGGATAAGAATTTCGAGAGCCAAACTATCTTTTTTGAAAAAAGAAAACCTCGAAATGGAAAACCTTAACGGAATGAAATAGGGTTGATTCTATATGGTTTTTGTTAGTTTAAATATTTTTAAAAAATAATTTAAAATTTTTTAAAAAATAACTTGACAAAATTGTAATTATGTTATATAAACAAGGTGTGGTATTGCCGGGGGCAAAAAAGATGAAATGGGAAGACTTAGAAGAACAATTAGATTTAGATATACCGGTTGATGAACCGATTTTTCCGGTAAATATAGTCTGTAAACTGCTTGATATGCAGTATTACATGCTTCATGAGGTTGTTAAAGAAGGAATATTGGATAAAAAAAAGAAAGAAAAAAAGTTATTTTCTTTTAAGGACATAAAGCAGCTCAAGTATATAAAGTATTTAGTCGAAGTTGAAGGAGTAAATATCAAAGGAGTAAAGGTAATTTTAAAGATAAAAGAGGATAAGGAATAAGTTTTTTTTAAGTTAAAGCTAGCACTCTTGGCTTGGGAGTGCTAAAATCAAAGGAGGTGATTGACTATGAAGCTTACACCTTATCGCCATGAAGACCCTTTTAGGCTGCTTAAAGATTTTGGAACAGAGATTGACAAATTTTTCGAGTCACCGTTTAAAGGCTTATCCGGGAAGGATAGTGAGATAGCAATACCTTCGTTGGATATTTACGAAGATAAGAATAACATCTATGTTGACGCTAATTTGCCTGGTTTTGAGCAGAAAGATGTTAAGGTAAAAATGAAAAGGGATAGTTTAGTAATCAGCGCAGAGAAGGAGAGTAAAAAAGAAGAAGAAAAGAAAAACTATTATCATTGTGAACGCTATCAGGGCAGTTTTTACCGGGAGGTTAGCCTGCCCCAGGCAGTAGGCGCCAACCGGATAAGCGCTAAATATAAAAATGGCGTATTAAAGGTAACTTTGCCAAAAAAAGAGGAAGAAAAAGACAAGGAAATTTCGATTGATCTTGAATAAAATTAATTTGCGCTCCCAAGCCAAAGGTGTTATCTTTATTTTGTTAACCAATTAACCAAATAACCAAATTATGGATTTAAAAAATTTTACAATTAAAGCTCAGGAAGTAGTTATCAAAGCCTTAGAAACTGCCCGCAATTATAAGCATCAGGCTTTTCGGCCCGAACATATTTTGTATTCTTTGCTTGAAGATAAAAAAGGGATAGCTTATCAAATTTTAAAAAAAGCCGGTGTGGATACAGATGGGCTTAGCAAAGTTGTGAAAAACCATCTTTTATCTTTGCCAAAAGTTTCAGGCGATACTGAGCAGGTTTACGCTTCTCAGGCTGCGGCTTCAATTTTAAACCGGGCTAAAGAAAAGGCTAACCAGCTCGGCGATCAATATGTTAGTTCGGAGGTCTTGCTTTATGTGCTTTCCGAATCAAAGAAAACTTTATTTTCTAATTATTTAGCTAAACAAGGGGTTAAGCCCGAAGATATCTTGCGTACCATAAAAGAAGTGCGCGGAGCTCATAAAGTGGATAGCCAGTCAGCGGAAAATAGTTATCAAGCCCTTGAGAAATTCGGCCGTGATTTAACCGAAATGGCTAGAAAAGGAAAGCTTGATCCGGTTATTGGCCGTGACAATGAGATCAGGCGCCTAATGCAGGTTTTATCGCGCCGGACAAAAAATAATCCGGTTTTAATTGGTGAGCCGGGGGTGGGGAAAACTGCAATAGTAGAAGGCCTGGCTCAGAGAGTTGCCAAAGAAGATGTTCCGGAAGGATTAAAGAAAAAAAGAATAGTTGCTCTGGATTTGGGGCTTTTGGTGGCCGGAGCCAAGTTTAGGGGCGAGTTTGAAGAACGCCTAAAAGGGCTGCTTAAAGAGATTGAAGCAAAAGAAGGCGAGATTATTCTTTTCATCGATGAGCTTCATGTGGTTGTAGGAGCTGGTTCGGCAGAAGGCGCTGTTGATGCCGCTAATATGTTAAAACCGGCCTTAGCCAGAGGAATGTTGCGTTGTATCGGCGCAACTACCTTAGATGAATACAGGAAGCATATCGAAAAAGACGCTGCTCTTGAACGGCGTTTTCAGCAAATTCAGGTTAATGAACCTTCCCCGGAGCAAACTGTCGCGATATTACGGGGCTTAAAAGAAAAGTATGAAGTCCATCATGGGGTTAGGCTAAAGGATTCCGCTTTAATAGCAGCGGCTATGCTTTCTGACCGCTACATAACCGGTAGATTTTTGCCGGATAAAGCAGTGGATTTGATTGATGAAGCTGCTTCGCACCTGCGGATTGAAATCGACAGCAAACCGGAAGAAATCGATAAGATGGAGAGGAAAATTTTAGAGCTCCAGATTCAAAAACAGGCTTTAAAGAAAGAAAAAAGTAAGCAGTCGGAAAAAGAGCTCAATCAGGTCGATGAAAACATTAAAGAGCTAGAAAAAAATCTAGCGGGACGGAAAAAGCACTGGGAAAAAGAAAAAGATGTTATTACCCAGATTCGCGGTAAAAAAGAAGAAATCGATAGCTTAAAGAATAAAACTGTTGAGTTGGAAAAGAAAGGGGAATTAGAAAGAATAGCAGAAATCAGGTATGGGAAAATTCCCAATTTATCGGCAGAAGTAGAGAGCCTTAATGACCAGCTAATCAAGCTGCAAAAAAGTGAAAAAATGTTAAAAGAAGAGGTCGACGAAGAAGATATCGCTCAAATTGTTTCCCGCTGGACCCATATTCCGGTTTCACGCCTGATGGAAGAGGAGGCAAAGAAGCTGCTTCATATGGAAGAAGCAATCAAAAAACGGGTAGTGGGCCAGGATGAGGCGGTAGCTTTAATTTCCAGTTGCATAAGAAGGGCGCGTTCCGGCTTGTCTGACCCCAATAAACCATTGGGCTCATTTCTTTTTTCCGGGCCAACCGGGGTGGGCAAGACCGAGCTTGCTAAGGCTTTAGCTCAGTTTTTGTTTGATAGCGAAGACGCTTTAATCAGCCTGGATATGAGTGAATATATGGAAAAGTTTGCGGTTTCCCGGCTAACCGGCGCGCCGCCCGGCTATGTTGGTTATGAGCAAGGCGGCCAATTAACCGAACAAATTAGAAGGCAGCCTTATTCAGTAATATTATTTGATGAGATCGAAAAAGCCCATCCGGACGTGTTTAACATCCTTTTGCAAATTTTAGATGAAGGCAGGCTCACTGATTCACAGGGCAGAATCGTAAACTTTAAAAATACCTTAATTATTATGACCTCTAATATCGGCAATCAGTTTTTTAATGATCCCCGGACCAAAAAAGAGATAATCGAGAGAAATCTCCACCAGGAGCTAAAAAAACATTTTCGTCCTGAATTGTTAAATCGCTTAGATAACATTATCGTTTTTAACAGTTTGGAATTAGCCAGCATTAAAAAAATAGTGGATATCCAGATGCGGGCTATCAAAAAAAGGTTGGAGGATAAAAATATAAAAATCGAGCTCACTGCTCTGGTCCGTGATTTTTTGGCAGAAAAGGGCTTTTCACCTGAGTACGGAGCCAGGCCTCTTAAGCGGGTAATTCAACAATTGATAGTTAACCCCTTAAGTGTGGACTTAATAAAGGGCAGGTTCTCTTCCGGGGATAAAATTAAAGTTAAAAAAGAAGACCGGCAAATATTTTTTACAAAAACAAAATAAAACAGGAGGGCGGATGAAGGTAGAAATTTCTTTTAAATACCTGATAAAAAGTAAGTTTATTGAGGATATTTTAGAGAGTAATATTGAAAAAATAAAACGAAAATTGCAAATATTTAAAAAAGACGATCCGGTGCACCTTTCGGTTCATGTTGAAAAAAATCCTCATAAGGAAGAGTATTATTGCCGTTCTCATCTCTATTTGCCTAAAGCTAAAACTATTGTGGCTAATGAAAAAAGCAGGACTGAAACAGCGGCAATCAATAAAAGTTTTCGCGGGCTGAGCAGGCAGCTAGCCAAGGTTAAGACTAAGCTCGAGACACATCTCCAGAAAAAAAGAACCCGTAAGTAAAAATTGGATATAATAGCTTGACACAATATTTTTCTATGCTAACATGTTAGCACTCGTCGTTTCAGAGTGCTAAATTAAAAAAATGATTATGGGTAAAATTATTAATAAAAAAGAAAGAGAAGCAGAAATCCTTGAGCTTATCATTAGCAGCTATATCCGGGAGTCTAGGCCTATTAGCTCTGGTTATCTTTGTTCTGAGTATGAGCTTGATTATTCTTCGGCAACTGTGCGTAATATAATGCATAATTTAGAAGAAAAAGGGTTAATCGCCCATATTCATACATCTAGTGGAAGAATTCCGACCAAAGAAGGCTTTAAATATTATGTCGCGACCCTGAATCCGGAACGTTTCGGAGCTTTTTATAATGTTGAGCTGGATTTTTCATCATTATGCAGCTTGCATGAGGTGGTAGAGTATAGCCTTGATGCTCTTTCAGAAGCAAGCGGGTACACCTCTCTTTTAGGGATAAGCGCTAAGGACAGCCGTTTTTCTTTTCGGGGGACACGATGCATCTTGAATCAGCCGGAATTTGAAGACATGAAGATTCTGCGAAATATTTTTTATGCGTTAGAAGTCAAAATCGATAAATTGCAAAAAATTCTATTTGATTTTATGACTGAAAAAGTAAGAGTTTTGATTGGAAATGATATAAATTTTTCAGAGATTTCGGATTGTTCCCTTGTCTTGTCCGGGTTTAGGGATGAAAACAAATCATTAGTCTTAGCCTTGCTTGGCCCGGTAAGAATGAATTATCTTAAAGCGGCCTCTTGTTTATATTCAGTTAAAAATCAACTTAAGGATTCATTGCATGATTTTGTTTAAGGGGAGGCAGAAATGAGCAAGAAAAAGAATAAACAACACCAAGAAATGAAAGAAAAAAATCAAAAAAATAACTCTCAAGGCAGAGATGAGAATTTAGAAGACAATCAGGCCGAAGCTGAAATCGTTGAAAGGCAGAAGCAGGAATACCAGGATTTATGGAACAGGTATTTACGCCTGCAGGCCGAATTTGACAATTACCGGAAAAGATCTTTACAGGAAAAAGCAGAGTTTATCAAGTTTGCTAATCAAGGCCTTATTTCGGAACTGATTGGAATTTTAGATAATTTTGAATTAAGCATTAAATATGCTGATCAAAAAAATGATTTTAAGTTGATGCATCAAGGTGTAGATATGATCATCAAGCAGCTTCATACGCTTCTTAAATCAAAAGGCTTGGAAAAGATAAAAACCATTGGAGAAAATTTCAACCCTCATCAGCATGATGCTTTAGAGATAATTGAGGATCAGGATGTAGAAGCAGATACCGTAGTTGAGGAGTTGCAGCCTGGCTATCTGCTTTCCGGGAGAATCTTGAGGCCGGCTAAAGTTAAGGTGGCTAAACCTAAAGAGGCAAAAAAAGAAGCAGAGAAGCAAGAAAACAAAGAAACAAAGAAGGAGAAAGAAGAACAAAGTAAAGAGGAAGATAAAGAGGTTGAGGAATAGGTAAAGGTATTCGCTAAATAATTATATTTTTAATGAGAATGAGGAGGTAGAAAATGGCAAAAATAATTGGAATTGATTTAGGTACTTCAAATTCATCGGCGGCTATAATGGAAGGAGGAAGGCCTTCGATAATTCCTTCAGCTGAAGGAGCTGGGGTTGCGAGCGGAAAAGCTTTCCCCTCGGTGGTAGCCTTTACTAAAGATGGGCAAAAACTGGTAGGCGAGCCAGCCCGCCGGCAGGCTTCAGTTAATCCGGAAGGAACTATATCCGGCGCTAAAAGAAAGATGGGTACCCAGTTTAAGTTTAAGGTTTATGACAAAGAATATACACCCCAGCAAATTTCTGCTTTTGTTTTACAAAAGATCAAGGCGGACGCAGAAAGCTATTTAGGCGGCGAGGTAAAAGACGCAGTAGTAACCGTGCCGGCTTATTTTAACGATAACCAGAGACAAGCCACAAAAGATGCGGGTACTATTGCCGGGTTGAATATAAAAAGAATCATTAATGAGCCTACAGCAGCTTGCCTTGCTTATGGTTTAAATAAGGTTGGCAAAGAGCTTAAGATCATGGTTTTTGATTTTGGTGGCGGAACCTTAGACGTAACGATTATGGAAATGTGGGAAGAAGGCGGCTTTAAGGTTCTTTCTACCCACGGTGATACAAGCTTAGGCGGCCGGGACATGGACCAGGCTCTGGTAGATTACATTGCCGAAGATTTCAAAAAAGAAACCGGCATTGATCTGCGTGAAGATAAAATGGCTGATCAACGCCTTAGAGAGGCAGCTGAGAAAGCTAAAATTGAATTATCGAGTACATTAACTACCGAGATTAATCTGCCGTTTATTACGGCTGATAAATCAGGGCCAAAACATCTTACCAAAACAATCAACCGGGCGAAATTAGAAGATTTAGTAAAGTCGATTGTAGAAAAAACAGAAGGGCCGATTAAGCAGGCGGTGAGCGATGCGAAACTTACCACTAAAGATATCGATAAAATTATCATGGTGGGGGGGCCGACTCGAATGCCGATGGTCCAGAAAACAGTTGAAGATTTTGTGGGAACAAAAATAGAAAGAGGCATAGACCCTATGGAGTGCGTATCGATGGGGGCTGCTATCCAGGGTTCGATTATAACTGGAGAAACAAAAGATGTTCTCTTGCTCGATGTTACACCGCTATCTTTAGGCTTGGAGACATTAGGAGGAGTGTTTACAAAACTTATTCCTAGAAACACCACTATTCCTACCAAAAAAAGCCAAATTTTTTCAACAGCCGAAGACAACCAAACAGCGGTAACTATTAGAGTTTTACAGGGCGAGAGAGAGATGGCCAAAGGAAATACTGAATTAGGCAGGTTTGACCTTGTCGGTATTCCTCCGGCACCGCGGGGTGTTCCTCAAATCGAAGTTACTTTTGATATTGACTCTAACGGAATCGTCCATGTTCATGCCAAAGACAAGGGTACAGGCAAAGAACAATCGATTAGGATAACCGCTCCTCAGAAATTATCAGATGAGGATATCGATAAGATGGTTAAGGAAGCAGAAGAGCATGCTGAAGAAGACAAAAAGCAGAAAGAGTTGATAGAGGTCAAAAATAAAGCAGATTCGGTAGTCTATACTACAGAAAAATCTCTCAAGGATTATGGAGACAAGATTTCTGATCAGGAAAAGAAGACAATTGAAGAAAAAATAAATAATTTAAAAGAAATTCTTAAGAAATCTGAAAGCAGCAAGGAAGAAATAGAAAAAGCTATGGAGGAGGCTACTCAGGCTTCTCATAAACTGGCTGAACAGATGTACAAAGCGCAGGCAGCGCAGCAGCAAAAACAACCTGGTTCCGGTGAGGCTGAGCAAGCCGGGCAGCAGGGTGCAGAAAAACAAGAACAAGGAGATCAATCAGAAGGCAAAAAAGAAGAAGATGTAGTTGACGCCGAGTACAAAGAAGAAGACAATAAATAAGATGCACACGGATAAAATATGATGCACACGGATGCGGATTGTGATCGGTCAACATCTGTGTGCATTTGAGTTATCTGTGTGAATCGTTTAATTTAAAAAATAATTATGAGCACACAAAGAGATTATTACGAAATTTTAGGATTGAAAAAATGCGCTTCGGTCGATGAAGTGAAAAAAGCCTATCGAAAGCTTGCCATGAAGCATCATCCTGACCGGGTTCCGGAAGAGAAAAAGAAGGAAGCTGAAGAAAAATTTAAAGAAATTTCCGAAAGTTACGCTGTTTTAAGCGACCCCAAGAAGAAGCAGCTCTATGATCAATATGGCCATGCCGGTGTGGATTCACGTTATAGCCAGGAAGACATCTTCAAAGGAGCTAATTTTTCTGATATTTTTGGCGGTGCCTCGGGTGGCGGATTTGAAGATATTTTTGGCAGTATTTTTTCTGATTTCGGCTTTGATATTTTTGGGGGAAGCAGCCGGGGTAGAAGAGGCGGTTTTAGGCAACCTTCAGGAGAAAATATTCAGGCCCGGATTAGAATTAGTTTAGAAGAAGCTGCTTTTGGAGCCGAAAAGGAGATTAGCTATTATCGGCTCGATCCTTGCGCGGCGTGTTCGGGAACAGGGGTAAAACCCGGGTCCTCTAAGGTTACTTGTTCTCTTTGCAAGGGGGCAGGAACGGTTAGAAGCGGCATGGGGTTTATCAGCGTTTCTCAAACTTGTCCAAATTGCCGCGGCCAGGGTAAGGTTATTAAGGACCGTTGCCGTCAATGTTCTGGACAGGGGCACCTAAAGAAACAGCATCGCCTAAAAGTTAAAATACCTAAAGGGGTTAAGGACGGTTCGATTTTGCGCCTTAGCGAAGAAGGTAGTTTTCTGGGGCAGGCCCGCGGCGACCTTTACCTTCATATTACAATATCAACTCATTCGGTATTTAAACGGGAGGGGAAGACTCTTCGTTACCGGATAGATATCGACGCTGTAGATGCGGTTTTGGGGACTGAAATAAAAGTTCCAACTTTAAACGGTAGAGTCAAAATGAAAATTCCGGCCGGAACACAGCCAGATACCGTATTCAGGCTAAAAGGCAAGGGGATGCCGGAATTAAATTCAAAACATTGTGGTGATGAATTAGTTGAGATAGGGATAAAAATTCCAAAAAAGGTATCCAGAAAAGAAAAGAAACTTTTTGAGGAAATAGTTAAATCCCGTAATTAATAAAATAATAAAAAAGGAGCAAAAAAAATGCCAACTTATGATTATCGGTGCCTAAAGTGTGGAAAGGTGTTTGAAGCTTTTCAAAAAATGTCAGATGCTCCCTTAGGGGAATGCATTCATTGCAAAGGAAAGGTTGAAAGATTAATCAGTTCGGGTTCGGGGATTATCTTTAAAGGCAGTGGTTTTTATGAAACGGATTATAAACAAAAAAACCGCAAGGCTGCCTCAAACGACGATAAGGGGTGTAAGGGTTGTCCTGATAATAAATGCGATTTAAAAAAAGGGAAGTGATGGCCCAGAAAATTAAGCCATTTAAGGCAACCCATTATAATCCAAACCTTCTAAATGATTTTTCTACAATAGCCTGCCCTCCTTATGATATTATCGATAAAGACAAAATCATATCTTTAAAAAAACGCTCTCCTTACAACTACTGCCGGATTAGCCTTGCTGATGGGAAAAACTACGATAAGCCTGCTCAGAATTTAAAAAAATGGCTTGATCAAAAAATTTTAGTCGATGATTGTAAAAAAAATTATTATCTTTATCAGCAAAAATTTAGAGTAGGCCAAAAGCAGCTCTCGCGTTATGGTATCCTTTGTCTGCTTAATATGGAAAAAAAAGAGATTTTTTTTCATGAACATACCTTAGATAAACCTAAAAAAGACCGGCGTAAAATGATAGCAAAAGTTAAGGCAAATTTAAGCCCGGTTTTTGTCGTAGCCGGCAACGCCGGTAATTTTTTGACAACTATATCTAAAAAATACACCAAGGCAAAACCATTTCTTAAATTCAAAGATGATGAAAATAATTTAAACCGTCTTTGGAAAATAAGTAAAAAGACTGAAATAGAGAAAATCTCTTCGTCTTTAGAAGGGTCATATATGGTTATCGCTGACGGGCATCATCGGTTTGAAACTTCGTTTGACTATTTCCGGAGCCAGAAAAAAAAGTTTAAAGACCTAAACTATATTCTTGCCTATATTGCTGTTCCTCAACCGGGGCTGGTGGTGCTGCCTACTCATCGGATTATTTCTGGATCCGGTAAAAACAGAGAAAATTTTGAGAGGATAAAAGAAGATTTTACCCTAAAGCCAATCAGTCAGGTGAAGTTAGGCAAAAAGCTTAAAGCTAGCAGAAAATTTTCTTTTGGAGTATACTGGAATAATAAGTTTTATTTTGCAGGCTTGCAAAATAATAATATTTTAGATACAATATCTCCGGCTATATATAAAAAATTAGATACTTATGTTTTTCATCAAGCTGTTTTGCCCAAACTTTCGTATCGAAAGATTAGTTACACTCATAGCATAGCTCAAGCGCGCAAAAATACTAAAAAAAATGAAATGGCATTTTTACTTAAAGCGGTTTCTCTAGAATCAGTGTTTGATATAGCAAAAGCTGGTTATAAATTACCGCAAAAATCTACTTATTTTTATCCAAAATTGTCTTCAGGCTTAGTTCTCAGGAGATTCAGAAAATGAATATTTTTGAAAAGACTTTTAACTTTGGCAAGAAAAAAAGAGTACCGGATGGCCTTTGGAGCAAATGCCCTAAATGCGCTAATCTTATTTTTAATAAGCTTTTGGAAGAAAATTTAAAAGTTTGCCCGAAGTGTAATTATCATTTTGTTATAAGCTGCCACCGGCGGCTTGATTTCTTAGCCGATCAAGGCAGTTTTGTTGAATTTGATAAAGAAATGGTTTCTGCTGACCCGCTTAATTTTTCAGGGCCTAAAAGCTATGCGAATAAACTGGCTGAAGCAAAAAACAAAACACAATTGAAAGAAGCAGTTCTTACCGGGACGGCTGAAATAAACAAAAAGTTAATTTCTTTAGCTATTACTGATTCCCGTTTTATTATGGGATCTATGGGGTCTGCGGTGGGTGAAAAAATTACCCGGATAATAGAACATGCAATCTCAAAAAAAATACCTGTAATCATCGTTTCCGGTTCCGGCGGCGGGGCAAGAATGTATGAAGGGATGTTTTCTTTGATGCAGATGGCTAAAACCAGTGGCGCCCTTGCGAAGCTAAAAGAAGCAAATCTGCCTTATTTGTCGGTTCTTACTCATCCTACTATGGCCGGCGTCTTGGCTTCTTTTGCCGGTTTAGGCGATATTACTATAGCTGAGCCGGGCGCTCTTGTCGGCTTTACCGGGCCGAGAGTCATAAAACAGACAATCAAGCAGGATTTACCCGATGGTTTCCAAACTTCGGAATTTAACAAAGAGCATGGTTTTATCGATTTAATCGTAGAAAGAAAAGAATTAAAGAGCAAAATTACTACTATCTTGGATTATTTAACTTGACATAGTTAAATTTATATTTAAAATTTAAGCAATGGCTGAAGTAAGGTTTAAAAATATAAATAAAGTTTTTAACGCAGATATTACTGCGGTTTCAGATTTAAATCTGGAAATAAAGGATAAAGAATTCGTTGTCCTGCTTGGCCCCTCTGGTTGTGGAAAATCAACAAGTTTAAGGATGCTTGCCGGCCTAGAAACCCCTACCTCCGGAGATGTTTTCGTCGGCGACAAAAATGTTACCAATATGCCTGCCAAGGACCGGGATATTGCGATGGTTTTTCAAAACTATGCTCTTTATCCGCATATGGACATCTACAATAATTTAGCTTTTGCCCTTAAGCTCCGCCGTTATTCCCGCGCTGAAATTAAAAAGCGGGTAAATGAATCTGCAGAAATTTTAGGAATCAACCATCTTCTTGACCGGAAGCCTAAAGAAATATCCGGAGGCGAACGGCAGAGGGTCGCGGTGGGCAGAGCTATTGTCAGAAAACCTCAGGCTTTTCTTTTTGATGAGCCACTCAGCAATTTAGATGCAAAACTTCGTGTCCAGATGAGGACAGAGATTAAAAAATTACATATAAGGATCAAATCTACGATGGTTTATGTTACTCATGACCAGACCGAAGCTATGACTTTAGGCGATAGGGTGGCGATCATGAAAAAAGGCAAGCTCTTACAGGTAGATACTCCTTTAGATGTGTATGATAAACCGGGTAATAAGTTTGTGGCCGGTTTTATCGGCTCTCCGCCGATGAATTTTGTAGAAGGGTTCTTAAAGAAGAAGGATAATGCATTGTTTTTTTGTGAAAAAGACGGATTCCAGATAAAGGTTCCGGAACAAATGCATAAAAAAGTTGAAAGCTATATCGGCCAAGGCATTACTCTGGGTATTCGTCCGGAGAATTTGTATGATAAACTTTTTGCATCATATGCAACAGCTGATAATACAATTAATGTTACCTGTGATGTAATAGAAACGATGGGCTCTCAAAATCATCTCTATCTTGCAACCAAAAACCATACAATAATCGCTGTAGTGGACGCTTCCAATAAACCCGCTGTAGGTAGCAGGGTTGAAATAGTATTTGACACCAAAAAGATTCATTTTTTTGACCCATCTACAGAAGATACCATTGTATAATTTTTTTATATATTCAATACTTAACCTTTTCATTGCCTCTATTGCTGTCTTTTTGTTTGTTGGATTGATAACTCCTTTTTGGGCAGTATTGTTTTTATTTTTTCTCTTAAGCTCCTTCCTTGTTTTTTATCTTTCCCGCAAGAAATTGATTAGCAGAAATACCAACACTATTGATTACCAGGAAGAAAGATTAAATATTCTGGAAAACTCTCTAGTTAAAAAAAATAAAATTTTAGAATACCTGCCTTTAAAGCAGAAGAAGAGCTCGTTTTTGGTCAAGCTTTCCCAAGAATTAATAGAGTTGGAGGACATCGAGGATATCTTTGATTTTTTAGTTTCTGCCGTTAATAAGCTATTTCCTGATTTTACTTTTGTTTCTTTGTATGAATTCAATAAAAAAAACCATTCACTTGAATTGATTCGTTCTCTGAAGAAAAAAGATATGGCAATCAAAGAAAAGCAGGGTTGTGAAATTGAAAGATGGATGATGCGCCAAAATAGCTCAGTTTTAATTGAAGATATTCGAAAAGATTTTAGGTTTGATTCCAGCCAAATAGATGGTTTCCTTCAGAGGAAATCATTATCCTTTTTGGCCAGCCCGCTTTCTGTGGGGGAAGATTTTTTTGGAATTATCCGTATTGAATGCGAAAAGGCAAATTTTTTCTCCTACGATGACCTAAGGTCATTGAGTAATATTTGTGATTTAGGAGCAGTAGTGCTTGAGCGGGCTAATCTTATTAAAAGAGTCCGGGAATTGGCAATAACAGATTCCCTTACTGCTTTGCCTTTACGAAACTATTTTATTGAAAAAGCAAAAACAGAACTTAACCGGGCCAGAGAAGGAGGTACCAGTGCAGGTTTAGCGATGTTTGATATAGATGATTTCAAAAAGATAAATGATACTCACGGACATATGGTAGGGGATTTAGTCCTTAAAAAGTTTGCTAAAATCCTTAAAGGTGTTACAGAGGACCCCAGGATTACTGTTTGCCGTTATGGAGGAGAAGAGTTTATGGTTTTGCTGGCTGATACCGATAAAGAAGAATCATTAAAAATCGCTGAAAGTATTCGCAAAAAAGCTCTGGATTCTACTGTTTTATACCGAAGGAATAAGGTAAAGTTTACTATATCGGGTGGGTTAGTTATTTATCCGGATGGCAAGAAAGATTTTGATAAAATATTTAGTGTTGCTGATAAGATGATGTACCAGGCAAAAAATAAAGGGAAAAACAGGATATGCTCGTCTTTGTAATTTTAATAACATTTTTAACTGTTTTTATCTGGTTGCTTTTAAAGGAGCATCGGCGGGAAAAAGGTGATTTTTATTCCCGAAAAACAAAATTAACTAAAAGGATTAAGGAATTAGAAAAAAAAGAAAAACTGTTGGCAGGTAAAATAGAAGATTTCGATAAAGAAATTTCTCAACTTTTTGCATTTTACGATACAACCAGATTAATTTCTTCTATTTTTGACAAGGAAGAACTAACTGCTGCATTTACCGAAAAAATAAGCTCCTTAGAGGGGGTAGACAGGATAAGCTTGTCTAGGCTGGAGGGGCCAAATTGCCATCGTTTTAAAATTAGCCAAAACAATGATTACCTCTATTTAGACACCCAAGCTCCGGATATTTTTGGGTTGCTCCCTCTTTTTGCAAAACTACTTACGGTTTCTTTAGAAAGGCTTGAGCTTTACCAGCGCCTTCAGGAATTGTCGATACGTGATTACCTTACCGGAATGTACAATCGCCGCTTTTTTAACCAAAGAGTAGAAGAAGAATTTTTACGGTCTAAAAAGTTGAATAATAATTTATCTTTTTTGATGAT
Organism: Candidatus Omnitrophota bacterium; assembly: GCA_021735445.1. Taxonomy (GTDB): domain Bacteria; phylum Omnitrophota; class Gorgyraeia; order Duberdicusellales; family 4484-171; genus PXAH01. The sequence continues at coordinate 13,825 of JAIPHA010000015.1, read as the reverse complement.
AGATTTAGATAATTTTAAAAAGATAAATGATACCTATGGGCATTTAGTGGGCGATGCAGTTTTAAAAAGATGCACTTTTTTAATTTCAGAATGTGTGCGGCAGATTGATTTTGTCGGCCGGCTCGGTGGAGAAGAGTTTGGGGTATTATTGACCGACACTGATAAAGCTGGCGCAATTATGGTTTCAGAAAGGATATGTTCGCGAATATCCCAGGAAAAAATAAAAGTGTTCGATGAGAAATTAAGTGTTACTGCAAGTATCGGAGTAGCGGCTTATCCTTCTAATACTATATATTTGGATTTGTTTACAGAGATTGCTGATAAAGCGCTTTATAAAGCCAAAGCTTCCGGGAAGGATAGGGTTTGCTGGTTCTAATTTTAAAAAGAGATTGCAAAATAAAGAAAAATATGGATAATAGTTTTCTAAACTTTTATCGGGGAGAATAATGAAAAATTTAAAAGAATATTTATTGGATGCGGCAAGTAAAGAAAAAAACCAAATTTCCGCCGAGAATCCTTACCGGGAAATTGGCTTTGACCAAAACAAGGCGCGTTTAGGCTGGGTTAAGCCGGTCAATTTTAGCCAAATAAGATCCTCTCTTGAGTTGATTCTTCCTTTGCTTGAAAATAAGGAAAAATTTATTTTTATTGGCATGGGCGGCTCGGTCAATGGGATAAAGCCTCTTTTATCTGTTTTTGGCCGGGATAAAATATTTACCCTGGATAACCTAGACCCAAAGGCAATAGATAACATTTTATCCGGAGTTGATGATTTAGAGAAGACCTTGGTAGTTGCGGTTTCAAAGTCAGGGACGACTAAAGAAACGCAGTTATTGTCACAAACTTTAAAAAGTTATTTTAGCCAAAAGCTTGGTGTTGATAAATGGGTTAAAAATTTTCTTTGGTTAACCGATCCGGAGTCATTTGAGAAACTTGATAAAAAGGGCTGGTCATCAGTAGAAAAAATGTTAATCCAGTTTGACGGCCGGTCTGATGTCGGTGGCCGTTTTTCTTCGCCGCTTACCAACATTTTTATCCTGCCTTTATTTTTATTTTTGAATAAGAATTTTGATAAATTAGAACAGTTTTATTTACAATTTATCAATAGCCAAGACACAATTAGAAACGCTGCGCATAATAGTGTTTTGTCTCTAAGCCGGGAGGATGATTTTAATTTTTCTCCTCATGTCGGACAAGATCTGGTGGAATACTTTACTCCTTGGCTGGCTCAACTTTTTCAGGAATCATTAGGTTCAAAGAATGCGGAAAAATCAGTAAAAACTATTGTCAATTTTTCTGGTTCAGAATTTATTAAATTAAAGCCAGACTTTAATTTTAGAGAACCGGTTTTCTCAATTATGGCTCAGATGTATTTTTATCAACTTTTTATAGCTTATTTAGCGGGAAGATGGAATATTAATTTTGTAAATCAAGAATTTGTTGAAAAATATAAAAAGAAAATGAGCTTACTCGAGAAGAGCGATAAAGAATCAGAAAACCTTTTAAGCGGCAATGTAGCGAGTTTAGCTGAGCCGATTAGTAAAAAAATAAAAGATAAACACCGGTTTATTGAAGTTGTTCTTTATTTTGTCCCGGATCAGGAGATTGTTTCACTTATTCAAAAGGAGCTGGAAGCAAAGTTTGACCAAAAAATTACTCTCGTTTTTGTCGGGAGCGATTGGAACCATCAGTGTTATCAGGCTGCTTTTGCTGATAAAACTACCTTTTACGCTTTAATCTATCTTTCATCTTATGAAAACAGGAAATTTATAGCAAAAGAAAGAATAGATGAAAATTTAGAAACCTTAAAGCGTATTGCCTTAGCTACCTATCAGACTTTATTAGATAAATCAATACTATTTGTTCTTAAGAGATAAATTTAGGAGGAATTAATGCGTGATATAGTTAAGAATCTAAGGGAGCAAGCCAAAAAAGACCCGCGTAAGATCGTTTTTCCGGAGGCAGGAGACGAGAGAGTGGTTGAAGCTGTAGACTATATAAACAAAGAAAAAATAGCCAAAGCTCTATTGCTTACTCATGACAACCTTGAGGTTGAGAAGCAGGAAAAATATGCAAATATTTTTCACGAAAGGAAGAAGGTCAAAGGAGTCAGCTTTGAGGAAGCAAGAGAATTGATGGAAAACCCTCTCTATTATGCGGCAATGATGGTGAAACATGACGGTGTAGACGGGTTTGTTGCCGGAGCAAAGTTTACCACCTCTTCGGTAATCAAGGCAGCTCTTAATTGCCTTGATATCGACAAGACTGCCGGTACGATATCAAGTTGTTTTATTATTGATGTTCCTGATTGCCCTTATGGGGAAAATGGCACTTTTGTTTATGCAGATTGTGGAGTGATTCCTTATCCCAGCAGCGAGCAGCTAGCCAATATATCGATTTCCAGCGCCCGTTTTGCCAAAGACGTTTTACAAATTACTCCCCGGGTAGCATTATTGAGTTTTTCGACCAAAGGAAGCGCAAAGGGGAGATGGGTCGATAAAATCAAAGATGCAGTAGAAATTGCTAAATCAAAAAAAAGCGGTTTTATGATCGATGGCGAGTTGCAGGGAGATAGCGCTTTAGATCCAAAGGTTGCTTCACGAAAGCTGGATGAAAGCAACGTGGCTGGCGCAGCCAATATTTTGGTTTTTCCTAATCTCGATGCTGGCAATATTTGCTATAAGTTAAGCCAGCGTTTAGCAAAAGCAAGGGCTATCGGGCCGATTATTTTGGGGGTTAAACAAGCCTGCAGTGATTTGTCACGAGGTTGTGAAGTTGAAGATATCGTAGATTGTGCGGCAGTCACTGTGGTGAGAGCGCAAAAAAAGTCTTAAAGATTTAGGTTAAAATGAATATTTTAGTTATAAATTCAGGAAGTTCTTCTATAAAATATAAGCTTTTTGATTTTCCTAAAGAATCTCTTATCGATAAAGGAGAAATTGAAAAGATTGGGGAAAAAGGGTCTAAGGCAAAAAATCATACCCAAGGTATAGATGAAGTAATAAAGAGAATTTTATCTAAAAGCAAACTAACTTCTTTAGAAAATATTGCAGCCGTCGGGCATCGCGTTGTCCACGGTGGTGAAAAGTTTAAGCAGCCTCATTTGATAGATAAACTGGTGGTCAAGCAAATTGAAGAATGCATCACTCTTGCCCCTCTGCATAATCCTGCTAATTTAGCGGGAATAAAACATTGTCTTAAAGTTTTTCCCACAAATTTTCAGGTGGCAGTCTTTGATACGGCATTTCACCAAACCATACCGGATTACAGTTATATTTATCCGATCCCGTATAAGTATTATAAAAAATATAAGGTCCGTAAATACGGGTTTCACGGAACTTCTCACCAATTTATTGCGCAAAAAACAGCCCGAATTTTAAAAAAACCTTTAAGCAAGCTAAGATTGATAACTGCCCACCTTGGTAATGGTTGTAGTATAACCGCTATTAATCAGGGTAAATCGGTTGCGACATCCATGGGTTTTACGCCTCTGGAAGGTTTGATGATGGGGACTCGTTCCGGAGATATAGATACTGCAGCGGTTTTTAATATAATGAAAAAAGATAAATTAACCATTGAGCAGATGGATAAAATTCTTAATAAACAAAGCGGTTTTTTAGGAGTTTCCGGAATAAGCAATGATTTACGCAATGTGCGTAAAGCTGCCGCAAAAGGCAACCAGAGAGCTAAGCTTGCTATTGAAATTTTTATCAATCGCCTTAAAGAATATATCGGCGCATATTTATTTTGCTTGGGCAAGGTGGATGCGGTTTGTCTTACCGGGGGGATTGGGGAAAACAACCCCGAGCTGCTAAAGCCGGTTAAAAATCAGATAAAGAAAATTTCTCCTAAGACAAAAGTTTTAACTGTTCCTACGGACGAAGAATTAATGATTGCTAAGTTAACTTATCAGCTGTTTATAAAAAACAAGAGAGGAAAATAAAATGATTAGAGCTATGTTAAAGTCAAAAATTAGTTATGCCACTGTAGTAGATTTAAAACTATATTATAAAGGCAGCATAACCATAGATAAAAAATTGATGGATGCTGCGGATTTGTGCGAGGGGGAACGGGTTGATGTTTTGAATTTAAATAATGGTATTAGGTTGCAAACTTATGTTATCGTTGGTGAAAGCGGCAGTGGCGCTGTATGTTTAAATGGCCCGGCTGCCCGTCAAGGTTATAAAGGTGATAAAATAATAGTTATTTCTTATGGTTATTATGGCGAAGAAGAGTTAAAGGGGTTGTCACCTAAAATTATTGAGGTAGATGATGAAAACAAAATTAAAAATACATAAATGGCCGGATAAAATACTTACAAAAAAATCCGCTAAAATAGAAAGGCCAGATCAAGATACAAAAGACATTCTAGACCAGATGTATGTTTTGATGAAAGCCACAGACGGCGTTGGTTTAGCGGCAAATCAAGTCGGTTTAGCTATGCAATTGATAGTTATCGAAGCTGGAGGAGAAATTTATAAGCTTGTAAATCCTAAGATTACCAAAAGGGAAGGTTCGATAGCTTTACAAGAAGGGTGCCTTAGCTTTCCTGGCATCGAGTTAGAGATAAAAAGAAGCCATAAGGTATTTATTGAAGCTTTAGACCAGAAAGGGAAACCTGTCTCTTTAAAACCGGAAGGGGTTTTGGCGGTTATATTTCAGCATGAAATTGACCATATAAATGGAGTAACTTTTATTGATAGAGTTTCTTTTTGGCAAAGATTGAAAATATCTTCAAAGCTTAAAAAAATTAAGAAAGGAGATTGATATGGATTGCCAGAATAAAAATAAAAATTTGGATTTTTGCAACTGCAGTTACTCATCGTGCCCTAGAAAAGGTCTATGCTGTGAATGTTTACGTTATCATTTATCTCAAGAGGAACTGCCGGCTTGCTTTTTTCCGGACGATGCGGAAAAAACTTATGACCGGTCTATTAAACATTATTTATCGATAAAAGGTTCTAAATGAAAAAGGTTTTAGATCTAATAATCGTTGGCGCGGGTATTGCCGGAGTTAATGCTGCTGTTTACGCAAAGCGTTCCGGATTGACTTTTAAGATTTTTGAATCAAAAGCTATAGGCGGCCAGCTTTTTTATATGGAAAGAATTGATAACTATTTAGGCCTTAAGCTGGGAACAAAAGGACGGGAATTAGCTAAAATTCTATCCGAATCACTGTCCGGCTTAGATGTATCCGTAGAGAACGAACAGGTAACAGAAATAAAACAGCAAGAAGGGGTGTTTCAGGTTTCAACCAGCAAAGGCCAACATGAAACTAAAGCGGTTATTCTGGCGACAGGATCGTCTTTTAGAAAGTTAGGGTTAGCGAATGAAATAAAGTTAACTGGTAGGGGGGTTTCTTATTGTGCGGTTTGCGATGGTTTTTTCTTCAAAGGCAAAAATGTAGCAGTAGTCGGTGGAGGAAACACTGCGGTCGAAGAAGCCCTTTATCTTTCGAGTTTTGCCAAAAAAGTAACTTTAATTCATCGGCGCAATGAATTAAGAGCTTTAGAATATCTTACCAAAAATCTTTCTGAAAAAGATAATGTCAACATCATCTACAATCATACAATTAAGAAGATATTGGGCCAGCAGCAGCTTAAGGGGTTAATTCTGGAAGAATCAGACAAAGGTGGTGCCAGAGAGCTATCATTGGACGGGTTGTTTGTTGCGATTGGAACGTCTCCTAATACAGAAATATGCCGCCAGCTTGTGTCTACAGATGAAAATGGTTTTATTACAACTGACAGTAAGATGAAAACTTCAAATGATTTTGTTTGGGCTTGTGGAGATTGCCGGAGAAGGCCGCTTAGGCAGCTGATTACTGCAGCCTCTGAAGGAGCTATCGCTTCAATTGAAGTTTATAAAAAAGTCCGTCAAAGTTATTTGAGCGTATAATCAGTTGCCACAAGGCCTCAATCTCGTCTCTTTTTAAGAATTCATTATAATCTAAAAAAAGGGGGTTCATGTTACAGTTTATTATCGATGGTTATAACCTTGTACATAAAATACCTGAAGTCAAAGGTTCTTCTACCCCTTGTTCGGATCTCCTTACCTTTATCTATAAAAATAAATTAACCGGAAGCAACAACAATGAGGTTTGGGTTATTTTCGACGGAGGGCAGCCACCTTATCAAATAAATAATTTCCAATACAAAATTAGATTTAGTAGCCAGGAAAGCGCCGACGATCTGATAATAAAAAAAATTGAAGGGATTGATAACAGAAAACAAACTGTAGTTGTAACCGATGACCGCCAATTGGCTTATCGAGCCAGGTTTCTTGGGGCTAGAAGTATTTCCGTTGACGAGTTTGTTTCAAAAACAAAAAAAAGAAAGAAAAAAGAAGAAACAAAGGATATTGAATATTCTCTCCAAAGAGAAATTACAGAAGAGCTAAAGAAAATCTGGTTGGATGAAAATAAGTCATAAATAATAAGTCATAAGTCACAAGTCACAAGTCACAAGTCACAAGTCACAAGTTGAATGTGTTGTAAATAATATGGAGAAAGATAGTAATTTTATAAAATTTCTGGGAACAGCTGGAGCGCGTTTTGTGATGATTAGGCAGCTCCGTTCTTCAGCCGGACTTTGGTTGAAATACAAATCAACCAATCTTTTGATTGATCCGGGGCCGGGATGCTTAGTCCGTTGCCACAGGTGCCGGCCTAAACTTGACCCTTCTAAGCTAGATGGAATAATTTTAACTCACAAACACCTTGATCATTCGGGTGATATAAATGTTATGATTGAAGCTATGACTGCCGGAGGTTTTAAAAAAAGAGGCAAGTTATTTGTGACTTCAGATGCGTTAGGCGAGGAAGGCGTTATTTTTAAATATCTTGAGCAAAAGGCCGGCAAGATTGAAAAATTAAAAAAGAAAAAGTTCGAAGTCAAAGATATAGGTTTTTCTGTGCCAATAAAAAATAAGCATTCAGTAGAAACTTATGGAGTAAAATTTTATTTGGGTAATCAAGTCGTTGCCTATATCTCGGATACAAAAAAATTCAATAAACTAATTAAAGCTTATTCTGATGCGACAGTTTTAATAATTAATGTTGTTTTTGCAAAAGCCCGGCCTGATTACGACCACCTTTCTCTTCCTGAGGCAGTTGATTTAGTCAAGCAAATAAGGCCTAATATGGCAATTTTTACCCATTTTGGTGTCTCTATTTTAAAACAAAAACCGCATTTATTGGAAAAAAGAATAAGAAATGAGACTGGACTAAATATAAATTTTGCCTATGACGGAATGAGTATTGACATTGAATAAATATCAAGTAGAATACTTTTTCTAGTAAATGAATGCCTGGCCCCATCGTCTAGTCTGGTCTAGGACAGGTGGTTCTCAGCCATCAGACACCGGTTCGAATCCGGTTGGGGCTACCATAAAAAAATACCCGTTTTTACGGGTATTTTTTTATGTGTATCTTCCGCGGAGGCAAACCCGCATACGAAGTATGCAAGGTTCGTATCCGCATTTATTTAGGTTATTTCCTCTAATGGATCCATGAGTGCGCCTATTTAGGCGTACGAATGAATCCGGTTGGGGCTACCAATTTTTTTTAAGAATCTTCAGGCAAGCTTAATACAAGAAAGGCTGCTATCGAAATTATCAACCAAAACCAGGGAAAACTAACCACCATATAACCATTTTAGCCTCACAAAATTCATAATTCAAGGGGTTGCAAGCATGCCTATGAAACCGCTTGCACCACCCACCCTAAAAGGGGACGTTTCCCTCGCATATAACCCTTTGTTGATCAAGGAGTTATGACGTGGCATTTTCCGCTAGTTATTTTTAAATTCGGAAAATGACCATTTATAATTTATTGCTAGAGAGGAGGTTATAGAGGAGGGAAACGTCCCCTCTGGGAGAAGGGGCGCTAATTAGTTTGGATTTTGAAATATATATGATATAATTTATTCTCTTTTATAGGGCTATTGTATCTTTTTTTGGAGGCGGATTATGCTCGCAAAACGAATAATACCTTGTTTAGATATTAAAGATAACCGGGTGGTTAAGGGGATAAACTTTATCGGTTTAAAAGACGCTGGCGATCCGGTAGAAAATGCAGAGATTTACCAAAAAGAAGGGGCTGATGAGCTGGTTTTCTTAGATATTACGGCTAGTTTTCAAAAGCGCAAGACTGTTGTCGATTTGGTGAAGAAAGTGTCAAAGGTAGTATTTATGCCTTTTACGGTAGGCGGCGGCATCAATAGCAATGAAGACATAAGAGAGATTCTTCTAGCCGGAGCAGACAAGGTGTCTATTAACACCTCAGCGGTAGAACGGCCAAAGATGATAACAGAGGCTTCAAATATTTTTGGAAGTCAATGCATTGTGGTTGCGATAGACGCGAAAAAGAAAGCCACAAGCCACAAGCCACAAGTCACAAGTTGGGAAGTTTACACTCACGGCGGAAGGAATCCAACAGGGATAGATGTTGTCAGTTGGGCGAAAAAAGTAGAATCTTTGGGGGCAGGTGAAATACTCTTAACTAGCATGGATTGCGATGGAACAAAAAAAGGGTTTGACCTCCAATTAACCAAAACAATATCTGAAGCCGTCGGTATTCCGGTTATTGCTTCGGGGGGTGCCGGCAATTTAACTCATTTTTATGATTTATTTAAAGAAACTAAAGCTACTGCCGCTTTGGCTGCATCTGTGTTTCATTATAGGGAGATTGCTATTAATCAAATTAAACAGAAGCTAAACCAGAAAGGGGTGGAAGTGAGGCTGTAAGCCTGCGAAAAAAGGAGTGGTTATGGGTGAAGAAAAAAATAATAAATTAAATATCTCAGATTTAAAATTTAACGAGAAAGGCCTTATTCCGGCGATAGTGCAAGATAAAAAAACAGGGGATGTTTTAATGATAGCCTATATGAATGAAGAGTCGATTAAAATTACTCTTGATGAAGGCCGAACTTGTTTTTATTCGCGTTCACGCCAAAAATTATGGAGGAAAGGAGAAACCAGCGGGCATATTCAAAAGGTAAAAAATATTTATTATGATTGCGACAGGGATGCTTTGCTGGTCGTGGTCCAACAGGAAGGAGTTGCTTGCCATACTGGTAATTGGAGTTGTTTTTACCGAAAACTAATATAACGATATGGATATAAAAATTAATCCTAATTTAGATAATTTTATCAAGCTGGCGAAAAAAAACAACTTGATAGTTTTGTCTTATAAATTTTATTCCGATTGGTTTACGCCAATTGCAGCTTATTATAATTTAAGGGATAAGATAAAAGGCGATAGTTTCTTGCTTGAGTCGGTAGAGGGCCAAGAAAAGGTTTGCCGTTATTCGTTTTTAGGGTTTTGCCCCTTGGCAGTTTTTAAAACAAAACAAGACAAAGCTTATCTAAAAAACGGCCAGAAGCTAAAAAAGTTTAAAATAAACAAAGACCCTTTGGTTGAATTAAAAAAAATAATGAGCGGCTATAAGGTTGCTCCCAAAGAAAATTTACGTTTTTTCGGTGGATTTGTCGGTTATTTTGGTTATGATTTAGTCCGTTTTTATGAACCGGTAGGAAAAGAATTAGAAGATAAAATATCTACTTTTGATTCTTATTTGGTCTTGCCGAAATATTTGATTATTTTTGATCATTTAAAAAAACAGATTGAAATTCTTAATTTTGTTTCTCTCGATAAAAAAAATAATTTAAGAGAGCTTTATAAAAAAGGGTGCGGAAAAATTTTAAAGTTATATGGTCAGATGATTAAAATAAAACCTTTGCCTGAGTTAAATTTTACCAAGAAAACTGTGAGAATGAGTTCGAATTTTAAAAAAGCTAAGTTTATAAAATCAGTGGAAAAAGCAAAAAAGCATATAAGAGAAGGAGACATAATACAAACAGTCCTATCTCAAAGGTTTAGGTGTAATTTCTCTAAAGACCCGTTTTTAGCTTATCGATATTTACGGATATTAAATCCTTCGCCTTATATGTTTTATCTTAATTTCGGCAAAATGAAATTAGCAGGTTCTTCGCCCGAAATGTTACTGCGCGCCGAAAAAGACGAGCTAATTACTCATCCTATTGCCGGGACCAGGCCTCGCGGCAGAGATGAAGCCGAAGATCAACGGCTAAAGAAATCTTTATTATCGGACCAAAAAGAAAGAGCCGAGCATATAATGTTAGTCGATTTAGCCAGGAATGATTTAGGAAGAGTGGCAAAGAAAACAACAGTAAATTTGCCGGTATTTATGAATGTTGAAAAGTTTTCTCATGTTATGCATATTGTAAGCGAGGTTAGGGCTAAAATTAAAAAAGGGCAAACTTTATTTTCTGCCTTAAAGAGCTGCTTTCCGGCTGGTACAGTCAGCGGGGCTCCGAAGGTAAGAGCTATGCAGATAATCAATGAGTTAGAGCCGGATAGGCGGGGAGTATACGCAGGTTCAGTGGGATATTTTTCCTTCACAAATAGCTTAGATACCTGTATAATAATCCGCACTATTTTGTTTAAAGATAGCAGTGCTTATATTCAGGCCGGTGCAGGGATTGTTGCTGATTCTCTGCCGGAGTCGGAGTATGAAGAAACAATAAATAAGGCAAAAGCTCAAGTTAAAGCCTTAGAGTTAGCAGAAGGAAATTAAACAAATTATTTGTTTATTAAAGGAGGAATAATGATAAGGATAAGATTAAGGCGACCGGGTAAATCTATTAAAGGAAGAACACACCAAAAAATAGTAGTAACTGAAAAAAGCTGGGCAAGAGAATCTAAGTTTATTGATCAGGTTGGTTACTATGATCCTGCCAGAGAGTTATTAAAAATTGATACTGATAAGTATAAAGCTTGGGTTGAAAAAGGAGCCCAACCTTCTGAGACTGTGGCCAGTTTGTTTAAAGGTTACGGAAAGCCTAAGAAAGAAAAGGTAAAAGTATCAGAAAAAGCCAAAAAAGAAGAAGAAAAAGAAAAGAATGAGGTTCCGGAATCGGCTGAAAAAGAACCTAAGGAAGAACCTAAGGAAGAACCTAAGGAAGAACCTAAGGAAGAACCTAAGGAAGAACCTAAGGAAGAAGAGGGTAAGCCCGAAACAGAAAAATCTTAGATAAAATTGAAATTATAAAACGGAGGTTGCTATGGAACAAGGCGGAAATGTATTCTATCAATTAGTACCACTTATATTCTTATTCGCAATATTTTACTTTTTACTGATTAGGCCTCAGAAAAAGCAGCAAAAACAACATCAGGAAATGATCGCTAATCTGAAAAAAAATGATCAGGTAGTTACCTCAGGGGGAATCCATGGTACTATCGTTGCCGTTAAAGATAAAACTTTTATGGTTAGGATAGATGAGGGGACCCGGGTTCAGGTAGATAAAAATACAATTGCATATCTTAAAAAAGAAAAGTAATGATTCGTAAAAGTGATTTAAAGCTAAGACTGATTGGCATTATCCTTTTGGTTGGGTTATGTGCTTTTTATATATTTCCTGTCCAGGAAAAGGTTAATTTAGGCCTTGACCTAAAAGGGGGAATGTATGTATTGCTTAGGGCTGACACCTCAGGCATAGACCAGGACAAGATTCCTGAGGCGATCTCTGCTGCAGTTGCAAAATTGCGTACCAGAGTAGACACCTTTGGTGTCAAAGAGACTTCGATTTCAGTCCAGGGCAATAAATCTATTTTAGTAAAAGTGCCGGGATTGGTCGACCGGCAAATTATCGATAAGTTAAAAAAAGTTGGGAAACTCGAATTTAGATTAGTTTCCGAAGATGAAGAAAAGATGGAAAAAGCTCTCGAAGGGGAGGTGCCTTCGGAGTTTCAGTTAAAAGATTATAAGGGTAAGAAGTTTTTGCTGGAAGAAGAGCCGGTTTTAACCGGATCTGACCTTTCTGAAAGTTTTGTCGGTTTTGATTCTTATGGCGCCGCCGAGGTAAGGCTGCGGTTTACCTCTCAAGGGGCGGATAAGTTTTCACAAGTGACCCGGGAGAACACAGGAAGAATACTGGCTATTACTTTAGACGGAAGGATAAGGAGCATTCCCCGGATTCAAGAGGCTATTCTGGGCGGCCGGGCTCAGATAACTGGTGATTTTTCCGCTGATGAGGCGAGGGCGATTTCTTCGATTTTAAATTCCGGCGCTCTCCCCCTTCCCCTGAAGGTCGAAGAAGAAAGGAGCGTAGGGCCTCTTTTAGGTTCTGATTCAATCCAGAGGGGAATAAAATCAATAGTTTTAGGAGCAGCTTTAGTGGTTGGCTTTGTTTTGATTTACTACCTGTTAGGCGGAGTCATTACAATAGTCTGCCTTCTCCTAGACTTATTGTTTATAATGGCCGGCCTGCGCCTTTTTGGCGCTACTCTAACATTACCGGGTATCGCCGGTATGATTCTTACCTTAGGAATGGCAGTAGACGCTAATGTATTGATTTTTGAAAGAATTCGCGAAGAGTTGCGTTTTGGAAAACCGCTTTCTGTTGCGGTGCAAATTGGTTTTGATAAAGCAAGAAGAACTATATTTGATGCCAACCTGACTACTTTAATCGCAGCGCTTTTTCTTTTTATCTACGGAACCGGCCCGATTCGCGGGTTTGCCACTACACTTTCCTTAGGCATCATCGCTAGTATTTTTACTGCGATTTTTGTGGGCCGAATTATTTTTTCATACTTTCTTGATTTGAAGCTGAAAAAGTTTCCAATGCTTTCCCTTATCCCGAAATCACACATTAATTTCATTAAATTAAAAAATATATGCATGCTTATCTCCCTGGTTATTGTTGTTTTTGGTTTGTTTAAATTTTACCAAAAAGGAGAAGCAGCTTATGGGGTTGATTTTACCGGAGGGCAAAATCTTGAATATCAAATAACTCCGGAAACCGAAATCTCTAAAGTCCGGGCTATCTTGGCTGAGGCAGGTTTCTCGGATATCGCTATTCAGGAATTTAAGGATATTAACGGCGGTATAATTATTAAAAGCAAAGATGATATCGCTGCAGAAGTTAAAGAATTATTGGATCAAAGGTTTGAAAGTGTTAAAGAATTACGGGTTACGACTGTGGGCCCTAGAGTAGGCAGGGTTTTGCAGAGAAAGGCGCTTTTTGCGGTTATTTTTTCACTTCTGGGCATTCTAATTTATGTTGCTTATCGGTTTAAGCATTTTGATTTTGCTTTTGCGGCTGTAATCGCGGTTTTTCATGATGTGTTGATTAGTTTAGGAATCATGAGTTTAGCAGGTTTTCCGGTTAATTTGCTTACAGTAACCGCTCTTTTAACTATTGCCGGCTATTCAATAAACGATACCATTGTTATCTATGACAGAATCAGGGAAATTTCGCCCCGCATGCACAAAACCAGCTTAAGCGAAATAATTAATGTGGCAATTAATAATACACTATCGCGTTCGGTGATCACCTCGTTGACTACGATTTTAGTGGTTTTATCTATCTATCTATTGGGAGGAAAAGCTTTGGCAGGTTTTTCTTTTACGCTTTTAGTTGGTGTAATCGCTGGCACTTATTCGTCTATATACATTGCTTCTCCTTTGGTTTTATTTTTCCGAAAATCCCACCTTTTGCATAAACATAAATAAGGAAAATTACTAATTACTAATTACTAATTTCTAATTGATCTAATAAATTCCAATGATTAAATAAAAAATATTTGGATAAAATAATTTTTTTTATTATTGGGGGTTGGTTATTAGTTATTTGCTATAATTAAAAGATGTTTAATTCATTAAAAATCTATAAACATAAAGTTATTTCCCTTGAAGCTGTTTGCCAAAGCCTCAGCAGCCTAAACTATAGCGGTGGCCAAGGGGTGGATGAACCCGGAGATTTTGCCCAAAAAGGCGATACTCTGGAAGTATTTCCGGTAAAT
>JAIPHA010000037.1 GCA_021735445.1 Candidatus Omnitrophota bacterium | reverse complement strand
GTAATTTTAAAAAAAGATGCAGAAAAAAATCTGTTTTTGTTAAAATTATCTCTCAAATGCATAAAAAGACAGGAATAAGATGAATAAAAAACAAAAAGAACTGAGCGAAGCAATAAAAAAACTTGTAGAAGAAGCTAATTTTTCCTTACGCTTTGATCTGAAGAGATTGATTGCTGATGCTTTTTCTAAAGAAACAAAAAAAATGCCCAAACAAGCTTTAGGATGGATTTTAGAGAATGCTAAAATCGCAAAAAAAAATAAAATTGCTTTGTGCCAGGATACGGGACTGCCAATAGTTTTTATTGAAGCAGGCAGAAAACAAGAAATCGATTCATCTTTTATCAATACAATTAAAAGAGAAGTGAGCCGCTATTATAAAGATAACTATTTGCGCCGTTCAATAGTGGATCCGCTAGTAAGGGAAAAACCAAAATATCAGGGGGTTCTAACTCACTTGCAGTTTTTGCCCCAGACTAAGAAGACAAGGATAACTCTTTTTCCCAAAGGTTTCGGAAGTGAAAATAAAACCCAGCTTAAGATGTTTAACCCTACAGCCGGCATTAACCAGATAGAAGATTTTATTGTTGATGCCGTAAAACAGGCTGGCCCGGAAAGTTGCCCTCCTTTTTTTCTGGGAATTGGTATTGGAGGTACTTCTGACCACGCTCTTTTTTTAGCAAAAAAGGCATTAATAAACAGAGTTGATTTAGCGAATCCGGATAAACACCTGGATGCTTTAGAAAAAAGAATACTAAAGAAGGTAAATAAATTAAAAATTGGGCCGATGGGGTTTGGAGGTAAATTTACTGCTTTGGCAGCAAAGATTAAAAAATGCCCCACTCATATCGCAGGTTTGCCGGTAGGGGTGAATATAAGCTGTCATGCCTTAAGAAGCGCCAGCCTGGAAATAGACTATAGAGGTAAAACAACAACGGTATAAAATGAGTAAAATAAAAAAGATAAGTAAGCTTTTGGATAAAAAAGTGATCCAAAGGTTAAAGGCCGGAGAACAGATTTCATTTTCCGGAAAATTGTATACAGCCAGGGATCAAGCTCATCAAAGGATAAAGGAGATGATTAAACGAGGCCAAAAGCTTGCCTTTAATCCGGAAGGAAAGATTATTTATTATTGCGGTCCTAGCGAAACCCCTCCGGGGAAACCAATTGGTTCTTGCGGGCCGACCACTTCAAGCCGAATGGATTTATTTATTGAGCCCCTGCTTAAAAAAGGCCTTTTTGCTATGGTCGGGAAAGGGCGGAGAAGCCCGGCGGCAGGAGCTTTAATCAAAAAATACGGTGCTGTTTATTTTTTAGCGCCATCGGGATGCGGGGCGATGCTCTCTGAGTTTGTTTTGTCAAAAAAACTTATTTGTTTCCCAGAATTGGGCCCGGAAGCCATATACCAACTAGAGGTAGAAAATTTTCCTTTAATTGTGGGAATTGACTCATCCGGGGAAAGTATTTATAAATAAAAAGAAGGAGAAAATCATGATCAGAAAAAACCGTGAGGCAGATCAATTAAGAAACATAAAGGTCGAAAGAAAATTTATAAAATATGCGCAAGGGTCTTGCTTGATTCAAAAAGGCAATACGAAAGTTATTTGCGCAGCAAGCCTTGAAAAAAAAGTACCCTTTTTCCTAAAAGGCTCAAATTCAGGCTGGATAAAGGCTGAATACCGGATGCTTCCGGCTTCTACAGAAAACAGAATTCCCCGCGATAGAATATCCGGCAGGACCATGGAGATTCAAAGGCTTATTGCCCGGTCTTTAAGGAGCGCGATTGATTTAGATGGGCTTGGGGAAAGAACCATCCGGGTTGATTGTGATGTTATTCAGGCCGATGGAGGCACCAGGACAACCTCTATAGTTGGAGGGTTTATCGCTTTGGTGGATTGTTTAACTTATCTTTATAAAAGAGAAGAGATTAACCAGATGCCGATTAAATATCTTTTGGGCGCAACCAGTGTTGGTTTATGCAAGGGAGAGCATCTATTAGATTTAGATTATGGTGAAGATTCACAAGCCGATGTGGACATGAATGTGGTTATGAATTCAAAAAATGATTTTATCGAAATCCAGGGAACGGGAGAAAACAGTACTTTTTCTCAAAAAGATTTAAGTAAGTTGCTCCAATTGGCTCAAAAAGGCATCCAGGAAATAATTGATTATCAAAAAAATTTATTTAAAGATAACATTCAACTATATCTTAAATAATTAATTTAATAATGCGCTTAATTGTTGCAACTAAAAATAAATCAAAAATGAAAGAAATAAGAAATATCTTATCAGATATTTCTTTTGAGAAGGTCTCGCTTAATGATTTATCAGAAGAGCTTGAGATAAATGAAGATGGAAAAACATTTTATGAAAATGCAAAAAAGAAAGCTTTAGCCGTTTCGCAAATCTATAGAGACGACTATGTGGTTGGCGAAGATTCAGGGCTTGAAGTTAAGCATTTAGATAAAGAGCCGGGAGTTTATTCTAAGCGATATAGCGGAGAAGCTGCGACTACTTTGAAAAATAATCATAAGTTACTGGATAAACTAAAAGAATTACCGATGGAAAAGCGAGAGGCAAAATTTGTTTCTTGCTTAGTTTTGGCTAAAAACAATAAAGAGATAGCAAGATTTCGGGGAGAGCTGGAAGGGCGAATCCATAATCAGATGGAGGGAGAAGGTGGTTTTGGGTACGATCCGTTATTTTTTATACCTGAGTTTAAAAAGACGGTGGCTCAATTGGAGCCTGATCAAAAAAATAAGATAAGCCATAGATTCAAAGCTTTTATCAAACTAAAGAGATTTTTACGAGAAAACATTTGACATTTTGCCGATTAGCGATTATTTTAGTAGATTATGCCACAAAAAAGAAAAAGAAAAATCAGATGGCGCAGAAGGAAGAAAAAGCATAAAGGCACAAAACCGAATCTTGGCTAATTCGAGCTGCAGCTTTAATTAATTTCCTTAATAAGCGATGAAAATATTTAACAAGGTGCGCGAAGACATTCAAAATGCTTTTCGTGAAGATCCGGCTGCACGGACCGTAGCTGAAGTGGTCTTTTGTTATCCGGGCCTCCATGCGCTCTGGCTGCATCGCGTTTCTCACTGGATATGGGAAAAAGATTTCAGGACGCTGGCGCGATTAATATCTCATCTAGGAAGATTTTTTACCGGAATCGAGATTCATCCGGGCGCTAAGATTGGCAGGCGTTTTTTTATCGACCACGGGATGGGGGTGGTTATTGGCGAAACAACTGAAATTGGTAATGATGTATTAATCTACCAAGGAGTTGTTTTAGGCGGCGTTTCGGGAAAGAGAACCAAGCGGCACCCTACGATTGGCAATCAGGTGGTTATCGGAGCCGGGGCTACGCTTCTTGGCCCGATAAAAGTAGGAGATAAGGCTCGAGTTGGAGCCGGCTCTGTTGTAATAAAAGACGTTCCTCAGGAAGCTACAGTTGTTGGAGTACCGGGACGTTCAGTTTTGCCCTCACCAAGGAAAAAAGTTAGCGGAGTGGAGTTAGACCACAATAAGCTTCCCGATCCGGTGATTAAAGTATTAGATAGATTAGAAAAAAGAATTAAAAAGCTAGAGGAGAAATGAGATGAGAGTTTTAGTAACCGGCGCGGCAGGATTTATCGGTTCGAATATTGTAAAATACCTGGAATCAAAATCGATAGATACCGTTTTATTCGATAATTTTTCTCACAGTAATTATTATAATATTTTAGATGCCAACGGTGAAGTTATTTGTGGTGATGTTACCGATAAAAATTTTTATCAAAGCATTCCGGAAGTTGATGCAGTAATCCATGAAGCAGCAATCACCGATACGACTTTAGCCGATGACGCAAAGATGGTAGAAGTAAACTACAACGGCTTTTTAAATGTTTTTAATTTTTGTATCAAAAAAAATATCCCTTTGGTTTATGCATCAAGTGCGGGAGTTTATGGGAAAGCGGATAAGAAGATGTCTGAACAGGAAAAGACAATTCCCCATAATACTTATGCTTACTCAAAATATCTCTGTGATTGTTGGAGCCGAAAATATGTTAAGGTTAACAAAACTCCGCCGATTATTGGTTTGAGGTATTTTAATGTTTACGGGCCGCAAGAAGTTCATAAAAATAAATCAGCCAGTATGATTTATCAACTATATAAACAGATGTCCCGGGGCAAGCGGCCGCGTATTTTTAAGTTTGGAGAGCAGAAAAGAGATTTTATTTATGTTAAAGATGTAGCGAGAATTACGGCTGAAGCTATTAATTCAAAAAAATCAGTTATCTCAAATGTGGGAACCGGCCGCTCAAGAAGCTTTAATGATATTATCGCTATACTGAATAAATTGCTTAAAAAAGAATATAAACCAGACTATATTGACAATCCCTATCAGAAAGTGTATCAAGATTATACCGAAGCCGACACTACAATATTAAATCAGTTTTTGGGAACAAAAGCCGAGTATTCATTAGAGGATGGTGTCCGGGATTATCTGGAAAATTATCTTTGCTATGATCAGTAATTAACTATTTTAAAAAATAGCTTGACAAAGAGGTGAATATATTGTAAAAATAGATTTGCCTAAGAACGGAATGGGGTCAACCTTCATACAAAATAATAAATAAAAAGGCAAAAAGCGAAAGTTTTTTGTCTTTTTTGTTCTATGAAAAAATAGCCTTTGGAGGGTTTGATCCTGGCTCAGAGTGAACGCTGGCGGCGTGGATTAGGCATGCAAGTCGAGCGATCGAAATTTTGAAGCAATTGAAGTCTTCGGACTGATTTTGTGGATGAATTTCTGATAGCGGCAAACGGGTGAGTAACACGTGGGTAATCTGCCCTAGAGAGGAGGATAGCTTCGAGAAATCGGAGGTAATACTCCATACAGTTTCAGCATTAATTTGTTGAAATCAAAGATGGCTTAGGACTTCGGTCCGCTGTCGCTTTAGGAGGGGCCCGCGGCCTATCAGGTAGTTGGTAGAGTAATAGCCTACCAAGCCAGAGACGGGTAGCTGGCATTAGCGTGTGGTCAGCCACATCGGGACTGAGACACTGCCCGGACTCCTACGGGAGGCTGCAGTCGAGAATCTTTCCCAATGGGCGAAAGCCTGAGGATGCGACGCCGCGTGGAGGATGAAGGC
>JAIPHA010000014.1 GCA_021735445.1 Candidatus Omnitrophota bacterium | reverse complement strand
CTTATTTGCGCAGCAAATCTTGCCCGCAGGGCAGCAGTGGGTCCATTATTGTTTTGAAAGTAAAAATTATTTTGAAAAAGATATAGAAATTAAGATATGAAAGTTATCCAAATTTTACCAAAAATGAAAGCCGGTGGGGTCGAGCGAGGGGTCTTAGACCTTGTTAGCTATTTTAAAAACCACAAAAAATTTTCAGGCTTTGAAAGCGCGGTTATCAGTGCCGGAGGGGGGTTGGCCTATTTATTGGATCAAGCCGGCATCAAACACTATAAAATTCCAGTAGATAAAAAGTCACCTTTTTCTTTGCTTTTGGTTCATCGAATTTCAAAGCTTATTTTAAAGGAAAAGCCTGACATCATCCATGCCCGGAGCCGGGTGCCGGCTTGGATAAGCTTTTTTGCAACTCGAAATAAAAAATGCCATTTCATAACTACAGCTCATGGTATTTATGGAAATAAAATATCCAGCGAGGTAATGGGCTGGGGTAAATTCGTAATTTGTCCTTCTAAGACCGTGGCCCGCCATATGAAAGAGAGGTTTGGAGTCCCGGAAGAAAAAATTTTAATTATCCCCAGATGGGTAGATTTAGATAAATTTAAGTTTACTGATTATCAAAGCCGGATTGAAAATAACTTTATAGTGTCTGTGGGGCGGATTTCTCCTAGCAAGGGTTATCAATATTTAATTGATGCTTTTAGAAAGGTGGTGCGGTTTAAGCCTTACCTTAAACTTAAAATAGTTGGTTCAGCCGATAAAAATAAGTCAAGTTACCTGGATTATTTAAAAACCCTGGTGACTAGATTTTCTTTAAATTATAATGTTGAATTTACCGGTTTTTCTCAGAATATCGAAGATATTTTAGCCGGGGCTAAGATACTAGTGGCTCCGTCTGTAATTGAAGAGGCTTTTGGCCGGGTAGTGATTGAAGCCGCTGCTTGCGGGGTCCCGGTGGTTGCTACCAAGGTAGGGGGCTTTGAAGAAATAATTGATGATAAGAAAGATGGGTTGCTGGTTCCTCCCTCGGATGTGGATTCTCTATCTGAGGCAATACTAAAATTAGTTGACGATCCAAAATTGGCGCAAAAGCTATCAACTCAGGCCAGGGAGAAGGTCAGCGAATATTATTCGATGGATAAAGCTTTAGATTCTTTAAGCAAAGTTTATGAAAAGACGGTTAATGAGAAAAGGATATTAATTACGAAAATTTCCTCTTTGGGAGATATCATTTTGGCCATACCCTCTTTAGCCCGTCTGCGCCAGAAGTTTCCCAAAGCAAAAATATATCTGCTTACTTTAAAAAAGTATGCTAGTTTTTTCTATAACTGTCCTTATCTTGATAAAGTTATAACTGTGCCTTCAGATTATAAAAAAATTAAGAAAGTTTTTCAAATAAGCAAAAGGTTGAGAAGATTATCATTTGATTATATAGTTGATTTGCAAAATAACCGCGCTAGCCAGCTAATTGCTTTTTTAAGCTTTGGCCGCAAGACTTTTGGTTTTAGGCGAAAGCTGGGTTTTTTATTAAATCATACGGCTACTTATAAAAAAAAGGAGATGATCGATCCTCTGGAGTCTCAGGAAAGGATTTTAAAGCTTTTAGGAGTAACATTTTTAGAAAAAAAGTTATTGTTTTGGCAGACTAAACCGCTTGATTTATCGGGTTTTGGCTTAGAAGGGGGTGAATTAATCGGAATTAATATTTCTGCTTCGGAAAAATGGGAGACTAAGAATTGGCCTTTAGAAAACGTTAATCGTTTTATCAAGTTATTTATCAAAAAATATCCCGGCTATCGGGTTGTGCTCCTGGGAGATGAAGCAGCGAAACTGAGAGCCGAGTCAATAAAAAATATTAATAAATCAAGGAAGGTTGTTGATCTTTGTGGTAAGACCGAAATTAATGAACTTATTGAAATTTTAAAAAAGTTGAAACTTTTTATCACACCGGATACTGCGACTTTGCATCTTGCTCAAAGTTTGGGAACCGAAATTATCGGTCTTTTTGGCCCGACCAACTCCAAGCTTCATACGATAGAAGCTGCTAATCTTAAAATTATCGAGAAAAAGCTATCTTGCCGGTATTGTTACAAAGGCAGGTGTAGCACCAGTCAATGCATGCGAGGCATCACTGCTAAAGAAGTGCTCTCTTCTGTTGATGCTGTTTTAAGCGGCAATTAATCATTTAGTTAAGTTACAAGTTTAAGACCTGACCCCTTTTGGGAGGAGGGTTAGGGCGTGGGTCAAGACTTTGGCGGGGGTTGGTTTTTTGATGCACTGGTAGTGTTTTGGGCAGTTTTTTAGATAGCAGGGGGTTGGGCAGTCATTGTTTTCAAAGAAGAGATAGCCTTTTTTGCTATTTATTGGTTTTGTGCAGTTTGGATTAGTAGGTCCGAAGATGGCAATAAAGTTAGTTTCTACTGAACCGGCTAGATGGAGCGGCCCGGAATCTCCCGAGATAACCAAATCAAGGTGGCTGTATAAACAGGCAAGTTGGCGAAGCGAAGTTTTGCCGCTTAAATCTATAGCTTTTTTGCCGAATTCGCCAACAAAATTAGTTATTTCTTTTCGTTTATTTTTTGAGGTGATAAAAAAAATAGAGTTAGGGCGCTTATCAATAATTTTTTTTATCAATTTGCGATAATTATCCAGAGGCCAATCTTTGGGCGGCCAGTTGCTAAAAGGGTTGATTCCAATTAAATAGTTGGTTTTTTTTAAATTAATTTGAGGAATTATTGTTTTTATGCCTTCTTTTTCGTGGTTATCTAAATAAATCCGGCAGTTTTTATCGGTTATTGTTATTCCGATAGCTTTTAGGATATTAAGATAGTAGTCTTGTTTATGGAGAGAATCTTTTTTTATCGGAGGAATTTTTTTGCTAAGGATTATTGACCGTTTTTTATGGTTGTAGCCTATTAACTCTTTTGTTTTTGCGAGAAAGACGAGCAAGGTTTTGGTAAAAGAGCGGTGGAAAAATATTGCTTTATCAAACCGGTAAACTTTAATCTTTTTGATAAATTTAATTTTCGAAAAAATAGTTTTTTCTTCTCTTTTTTCGTCTAATTTAAATATTTTATCGATATGGGGGTTATTTTCTAAGATAGGAGCTGCCCGGCGGGCCACAGCTACCGCCAAGAAACTTTCCGGGTAAGTTTCTTTTATGGCTTTGAAAGCAGGAGTGGTAAAAATTACATCTCCTAACCAATTGGGCTCAACTACTAGTATTTTTAATTGCTTTTTCATAAACTTTGATAAAATTATCTATTTTTTTAGCTATATCAAATTTATCTATCACTTGTTTCCTGGATTCTTCAGATATTTTCTGATAAAGGGCTTTGTCTTCTTTTAGTTTGATAATTGCTTCAGCTATAGCTAAGCTGTTAGCAGGAGGTACTTTTAGGCCTGTTTTTTCGTGGTCTACCAGCAGGTTTAGGCCGTCAACCTTAGATACAACAGGAGGTATCCCCAGGTATTGAGCTTCAACCACAGAAAGGCCCAGCGGTTCTTCTAAAGAAGGCAGGCAGAATATATCTAAAGAATTTAAAAATGCAGAGAGGGATTTTCTTTTCAATAAAACAAGATTATTTATAACTTTTAGTTTATCGGCAAGGCCTAAGAGAGTATTTTGGTAATTTCCTTCTCCCAATATATAGAATTTTGCTTCCGGATATTTTTCTAAAACCTTCGGAATACTCCTGATTAGATATTGGAAGCCTTTTACCGGTGAGAGCCTTCCTGAGGCGCCAACTACCGGGTTTCCTTTTAGCTGTAAAGGAGGGGTTTTTTGATTTAAGGTTTCAAGGTCGATTCCCGAAAGGATAGTTTTTATCTTTTTTGGATTTGCGCCAAAATAACTTATTAAATCATCTTTTACAAGTGGGGTAATTGCGATTGAATATTTACCCTGAGCTTTTATTATTTTGCGTATTTTTCTGGTTTTATTTTTTTTATAAAATCCATGGAAATTAGCTATATGAGGCATTCTTGTAAACAAGCTAGCCAGCTGGGACGCAACTTGAGTAACCCGGGTATGTGAGTGGAGGAGGTCATAAGGGAATTGTTTGTGGATTTGTGATAATTTTAGGGCACTTGCCAGCACTTTAGGAGAGAGTTCATTTTTAGTTTTAATCGGAATTCTATATGTTTTTATACCCAGCTGTTTAAACCGATGCTCTTGATTCCCTCCTGCGGAGCATACGCCAACTTCTATATCCTTTTTTAGAAGGTATTTAGCTAAAGTATGCACATAAGTGGTGATTCCGCCGATATTAAGATGAGGCAGCACCTGTAAAACTCGCATTGAATTAAGATATCATAGGATAGCGAAGATGGGAAGAAAAAAACTTGCCCGCAAGCAAAAGAGAAGTTATATTGTTAATTTATGAAAGAAAACAAATTTATGAAAAATATAAAAAAAATTGTAATAAATTTCCCCACTAATATCGGCGATGCGGTATTAGCCCTGCCGGCGCTAGACCGGATAAAAGCTAATTTTCCAAAAAGTAAAATCACGGCTATTGTTAGCCCGAAAACAAAAGATTTTATTTCTAACAATAATTTTATTGATCAGGTTATTTTGTTCGATAAAAGATGGAAGGTTTTAGGCAAAATACGCTTTTGTTTAATTTTTCGCAAACAATTTGATTTAATGGTTGATTTTAAAAATTCAATGCTGCCTGTTTTTTTAGGAGCTAAAAAACGCACCCCCATGATTCGCTTTATTCCAAAAAACCTTCATATTAAAGATAAATATTTAAAAATTATTAAAAAATATGCTCCAAAACCGGCTCGCCAAAAAAGTCAATTTTTAATTTCAGAAGCAAAAATGAAAAAATGGAATTTATCTAGTCAAAAAAAATATGTCTTTTTTGGTTGTTTTTCCCGTTCCCAGCGCAAAGGATACCCTAAAGAAAATTTAATTCTTACTGTTAATAAGCTGCAAGCCAAATACAATTGTGTTCTGTTAGGTTTAGCAGAGGATAGGCAAAAATTTAACCAAGATCAGCTAGAACCCGGAGTAATTGATTTGGTTGGCAAAACGGATATGGCTGAAGCATATTTTCTTCTTGCTCATTATGCGAAAGCTGTAGTTGCGGTTGATTCGAGCATTATGCATTTATCAAGTTATTTGGATATTCCCGTGGTTGGCTTGTTTGGCCCGACTCCACCCGAGCGTTCTAATCCTTGGTCAAAGAAGTCGGTAATTTTACAAAATAAAAATTTAGATTGCCTTCCTTGCGAAGGCCAAAAAGAATGTAACCAGATAAATTGTATGGATATTGAACCAAAAATAATAATTAAAGCGGTTCAAAAAATACTAGAAAATGAATAATCCAAAAAAAATTTTAATTATTAGAACGGATCGGTTAGGAGATGTGATTTTATCGACGCCGGTTATAAAAAATATACGCAAAAAATATCCTCAGAGCTATATTTCTTTTCTTTGCCGGCCTTATACAGCAGGTATTGTCGAAGGTAACCCTTATTTAGATGAAGTTATAGTTTATGATAAATATGGGCGTCATCAGAGCTTCTTGGCAACTTTAAAGTTTGCCTTATCTTTACGCAAGAAAAAGTTTGATTTGGCTTTGGTTTTACATCCTACTAATCGTGCTCACATTTTAGCTTTTTTTGCCGGAATTCCAAAAAGAGTTGGCTGGGATAAGAAATTAAGTTTTCTTTTAACAGATAAGCTGGTTCACAGCAAAGATCAAGGCAAAAAACATGAACTTGAATACAATCTGGATCTTTTACGCTATTTAGATATTCTAGCTGAAGATAAGGAAATTTATATTCCGGTAAAAGAAGATGCTCAACAAAAAGTTGATCAGGTTTTAGAGGAAGAAGGCATAACGGGAAAAGATAAATTGATAGTTATTCATCCTTGCGCGAGTTGTCCTTCCAAGCGGTGGCCCCAAAGCAAGTTTATTAAACTGGTTAAAATGCTCAAAGAGGAAAAAAATATAAAAATTGCGGTCATAACTTCAGCCAGTCAACAAAAATTCGGCAAAGAAGTAGCCAAAATAGAAGGGGTGATAGATTTGTCTGGATTATTCTTAATACCTGAAACTATTGCTTTAATTAATAGAGCTAGATTATTTATTTCTTGTGATTCAGGACCGGTCCATATTGCAGCTGGTTTAGGTAAGCCAGTTATCTCTATATTTGGCAGGTCTCAAGCCGGCCTTTCACCAAAGAGATGGGCGCCAACCGGTAAAAACTCTTATTTTCTCCATAAAGACGTTGGCTGCAAAACCTGCCTTGCCCATAATTGCCAAAAAGGATTTATTTGCCTTCAGGCCATCGAACCAGCAGAGGTATACACTCTGGCCCAAAAGCTTACCTAACCAAGGGGACGTTTCCCTGCTTTGTAACCTATTGACTATCAAGATCTTACAACAGCTTGTTTTCCAATTAGTCCTCAAGGCGGAAAATGTCTGTTTATAACTCATTTACCGACAAAGGGTTATAAACGAGGGAAACGTCCCCTTGAAATTTAACTAACTTTGCTAAAAACCAGACATTTTAACTTTGGCTTGACATGTGTAATTGCAGGGTTGACACGAGTTTTGGTTGTAGTACAATAATGGTTATAAATCGTTACGAATTTCACGATTGATTATGAAAACCATTTCGCGTAAAACCATTGATAGAGCTCTTTTGTATATTAGGGCCTTAGAAAATTTGCTTAAAGAAAAAAGGGATAAGATTTCTTCTTCGGAATTAGCTGATATTACCGGTAGTTCTGATGTTCAAATTAGAAAAGATATATCGTTTTTTGGCAAAGTAGGCGTTCCCCGGGTGGGCTATGAAACTAAAAGGCTAAAGGATATTTTAGAAAATTTTATTCTTCAAGACAACATTGTTCATATTGCCTTATTCGGCGTAGGCAATTTAGGAAAAGCAATATTAAAATATCCGGGCTTTCAAACCGATAAAATTAAATTAGTTGCTGCTTTCGATAAAGCAAAGAGCAAGCTATCAAAAGAAATTAACGGAATTAAAATTTATCCGGTTGAAAGGTCTGCTGAATTAATCAAAAAAGTTCACGCTGAGATTGGAATCATTGCAGTTCCTCCCGGAAGCAGCCAAGAGGTTGCAGATATTATGGTAAAGTCCGGGCTAAAAGGAATAATCAATTTTGCTCCTAACTGCATATCAGTCCCTAAAAGCATATATGTTAAGAATATTGATTTTTCAATTGAGATATTATCAATTTTTTCGCATACTCAATTATAAAAAGCCGAGGAGGTAAATATGGCAAAAATTTTGATGGTAGACGATGACCAAGAATTTTTGGAAGCTTCAAAAGCAGTGCTGGTCGCTGAAAACTATGAGGTTATATTAGCCCAAAATGTTGCAGAAGCTGAAAATTTAATAAAGAAAGAAAAACCAGATATGATTTTTCTGGATGTGATGATGGAGTCACCCGACGATGGGATTGTTTTTGCGCATAAATTAAAGAAAGAAAATATGAAAATTCCTGTAGTTATGCTCAGTGCTATCGGAAAGGTCACTGGTTATAGTCATAAGCGTTGCGATGAAGTTATGCCTTGTAATGATTTTTTAGAAAAACCAGTTAATCCCAAAAGTTTAGTGAATAAAGTGAAAAAGATTTTAGGATAAAGCAAGGAGATTATTATGGATAAATTATGTTCAGTCCCGAAAACTATCACTGATGGTAAAACTAATGTTACGATTTGTGACGCTAAGCGCTCTCAGCTGATACCGGTTTTACGAAAAATTCAAGAAAAAGAAGGCTATATCTCTAATCGTAAGATGCAAGAGGTAGCTTTTTCCTTGGGGATACATCCGGTTGAAGTTTATTCGGTAGTTACTTTTTATTCTTTTTTAACTATTGAAAAAAAAGGTAAACATATAATTAGAATCAGCAATTGTATTACTGCTGATATGGCCGGTGCTAAAAAGATTATAAAAACTTTTGAAAAAGAGTTAGGAATAAAATTGGGAGAAACTACAAAAGATAAAAAAATTAGTTTAGAGGAAACAAGTTGTATCGGGATGTGTGATCAATCTCCGGCAGCTCTAATTGATGGAAAGTTGGTCGGCAAATTAACTCCTCAAAAAGTAAAAAATATTGTTAAAGAACTTAAAAAATAAGTTAAAGGAGATATTATGGAAAAAAGCAGAAAAGGGCCAATTATATTTAGCACAATCAAGCCTTTCGCCGGGCTTAAAGAATCCTTAAAGATAGGCAGAAGTGAAGTTTTAGACCAAGTGCGTAATTCAAATATTCGCGGCCGCGGCGGAGCCGGTTTTCCGACCGGGGTTAAATGGAATTTAACTGCTACTGCAACTGATAACAAGAAATATGTTATCTGTAATGCTGATGAAGGAGAACCGGGCACATTCAAAGATCGGGTTCTTCTTGGTGAATATGCAAAGCTTGTATTTGAAGGGATGGTGATTTGCGCTTTTGCCGTAGGCGCTGATGAAGGTATCTTGTATTTACGAGGTGAATATATATCGTTTCTTCCTGAGCTTGACAAAACTTTAAATCAGATGAGAAAGGATAATCTTTTGGGTGAAAACATTCTTAGCAAAAAAGGATTTAATTTTGATATTAAAATCAGGTTGGGGGTTGGAGCTTATGTTTGCGGTGAGGAAACTTCTTTAATTGAGTCCTTAGAAGGGCATCGGGGTGAACCGAGAAATAAGCCCCCTTTTCCTACAAATACCGGTTTTAACGGGCATCCTACAGTGATTAATAATGTTGAAACCTTTGCAGCGATAGCTCATGTTGTGCTAAAAGGGGCAACCTGGTTTAAGTCTTTTGGAACTGATAAGTCTTCTGGTTCAAAGCTGATAAGCGTATCGGGAGATTGCAGAAAACCGGGGGTCTATGAAATCCCTTTTGGGACTACGCTTAAAAAGGTATTAAAAATGGTAGATGCCAAGGATACAAAGGCAGTTCAAGTTGGCGGCGCTTCCGGAACTTGTGTTTCGAAAAAAGATTTTAAAAGAATGATTGCTTTTGAGGATTTATCTACTGGAGGCTCAATCATTATTTTTAACCAAAAAAGAAATTTATTAGATGTGGCTGAAAATTTCTTAAATTTTTTTGCTGAAGAATCTTGTGGCCAATGTACGCCTTGTCGTGAAGGGATACCGGTATTAATTGAAAAATTAAAAAAAATTAAAAACATCAAAGCAACTAAAGGCGATATTGAAGATATTTTTTCTTTAGCAGAGACTATGCAGCTTGCTTCGAAATGTGGATTAGGCCAAACTGCATCAGATGCGTTGATTTCGATATTAAATAGTTTTAAAAAAGAATATACTTTAGCTAAATCATAAGGAGGAGTTTATTTTATGGCCAAAGAACCGTTTACAAAACCAACCTCGCGGGCTCCTGTAAGCCAAAGGTCGCAAACAGTAGGTAAAATAAATAAAAAGGCGATCGGGGGCAGAGTTACTGCGGTTATTGATGAAATTGAGGTAAAAGTTCCGATGGGGACAACTATTTTAGAGGCTGCAAAGAAAGTGGGAATAAAAATACCCACTCTTTGCCATCATGATGATCTTTGCCTTGCTGGGGTCTGCCGGATTTGCCTGGTAGAGGTAGAAGGGCAAAGAACTTTGCAAGCTTCTTGTTCTTATCCGATAATTCATAATGTAAGAGTTAAAACTTATTCAGCGCGGGTAAGAAGAGCCAGAAAAAATATACTTCATCTTCTTTTGCGTAATCATTATGGGGAGTGTTATTCTTGCGAAAAAAATAATAATTGTGAGCTTCAAGATTTAGCCGAAGAATATGGGGTTACCGAATATAAGTTTGGCCATATAAAAGAGCGGCGTTATCAGCCGGATTTATCGAGTACTTCTTTGACCAAAGATAATGATAAATGTATAAATTGTAAGCGTTGCATTAGAACTTGCATTGATTTACAGGAAGTAGGGGTTTATGAATCTGTAAATCGCGGCCCAAAAACTAAAATTTCTACCTATTTAGATAAGCCTTATTCAGATGTAATTTGTATCAATTGTGGACAATGTGTTAATCGTTGCCCTACCGGAGCTTTAAAAGAAAAAAATGATGTCTCCGATGTTTGGCGGGCGATTGATGACCCTACAAAACATGTTGTAATTCAAACCGCACCTGCCCCCCGGGCAGCAATTGGTGAAGAATTTGGCCTTGCTCCGGGAACTACTGTTACTAAAAAATTAAATACAGCGATTAGAAGGGTGGGTTTTGACAGAGTTTTTGATACTAACTCATCAGCTGATTTAACCATTATGGAAGAAGGGACTGAATTATTACTTAGGTTGAAGAAATACCTAAAGGATCAGGATAAAGATGTGAAGTTGCCTCAATTTACATCTTGTTCTCCTGGTTGGATTAAATATATTGAAAATTTTTATCCTGATAAATTAGATTATCTTTCGACTTGCAAAAGCCCTCAACAAATGTTTGGAGCTTTAATTAAAACCTATTATGCTCAAAAAGCTAATATTAAACCTAAAGATATCGTGAGTGTATCTTTGATGCCCTGTGTTGCTAAAAAATATGAAGCCCAGCGGCCGGAGATGAGGGATTCTGGTTTTCAAGATGTAGATTATGTTTTAACTACTCGAGAGCTTGCCAGCATGGTTAAAGAATGCGGCCTAGATTTGCCTAATCTACCTGATTCTGATTTTGATAAACCGTTAGCGATTGGAAGTGGAGCGGGGTTAATTTTTGGTGCAACTGGCGGGGTGATGGAAGCAGCTTTAAGAACTGCTTATGAACTGGTTACAGGCCAAGAGGCGCCTTTTAAAAAGTTACGAGTTACTCCGGTTAGAGGCATGAAGGGGATTAGAAGCGCTGAAATTCCAATTAAAAAAGCTACTAAGGATTGGAAATTTTTAGAAGGCGCTACTTTAAAAGTGATGGTAGCTCATGGTACAGCTAATGCGAAAAAAGTGATGGAGATGCTTGAAACCGGGCAATTAAATGATTATCATTTTGTGGAGATTATGGCTTGTCCCGGTGGCTGTCTTGGCGGAGGAGGGCAGCCTATTCCGACAACCGAGGCAATTAGGAAGCAAAGGGCAAAAGCAATCTATAGCGAGGATGAACAGTTAACAATCAGGAAGTCTCATCAAAACCCTGTTGTGCAAACTCTTTATAAAGAGTTTTTAACCGATGGTCCGTGTGGGCACAAAAGCCACCAGATTCTTCATACGCATTATTCGCCCGGAAGCAGGTGGATTGGTAAAAAACCAAAGGTAAAGGCCAAGAAGAAATAATTAAAAGAGCAAGGCATTTTTAATGAGGAGGTTTTTATGGAATATGAACCAAAAAAAACTTTAGATGAATTTAAAAAAATAATGGTCGATATCAGAAAAACTATACCAGATCATTATTCAGCCTTTATTAATGAAAAGCAGCATATTATCAAAAAAGGGGCTATACCAGAAAAAACTAAATGGTTACTTTTGCTCATCGCTAGCCTTAGTCAAAAATGTCCAGTTTGTGTCCCTAGAGCTGTTGAACATTGCCTTGAATCTGGCTGGACTAAAGAGGAACTATTGGAAGCATCCATGGTGGCGGTGTTAGTTGGCGGTTCTTCGGTTATGACTTATGTTACATTAATTGATAAAACTATTGAGCAGTTAAAAGAAAATGGATGACAGGCAATACCTTGATTTAATTGGGTTTGTTACTCATGAATTAAAAGGAATCCTATCGTCTGTTGTTTTAAATGTTTACAATCTTCAGAATGGTTTATTGGGCGATTTAAATCCAGCTCAAAAGAAAACTTTAAAATCAATAAGCAGAAACTTAGATTATTTGACGTCCACCGTACGAAATTTTTTAAATTTTAGCCGGATTGAAAAAGACGAGTTATTTTTAAATAAAATTCGTTGTTCTTTAAAAAGTGATATAGTTGATGTTTCAATTGATTCTTATTCACAGGCAGCGGCTGATCAAAATATAAAAATTATAAATAAGGTATCTCCTTTGATAGAGTTAGAGGCAGATTCAGGCTTGTTGCAAATAGCTTTTAATAATCTTTTATCTAATGCTATTAAGTATGGGAAAGAAGGTAGTGAAATTATTGCATCTAGTCAAGTCAATAAAGATGAAGTAATAGTTGAAATTTTCAATCAAGGCGATCCGATCGATCAAACGGATATAGATAAATTATTTAAAAAATTTAGCCGGCTCCATTACCGGGGAACTGAAAAAATTAAAGGAACTGGAATCGGTTTGTATATTACTAAAGAAATAATTGACAAGCATCACGGTTTAATTTGGGTCGAACCAAAAAAAGAAGGAAATAGCTTTAAATTTAAATTAAAAGTAATATAATTAAAAATTAAAAGTAAAAACATGAAAAATGAGATTTTAATTATTGATGATGATGCTGATTTTGTAGAAGCTATTTCTTTACTTTTAGAAGGAAATGGTTATAAAGCTATTTCTGCCTATAATGGCAAAGAAGGATTTGCTAAAGCAAAAGAAAAATCCCCCGATTTAATAATGTTAGATATGAAAATGGCTTATAAAACTGAAGGGGCAGAAACTGCAAAAGCAATGTCTTCAGACGCAGAAATAAAAGACATCCCTGTAATTTTGGTAACAGGTATTGGGAAAGAGTTGACTCAAAAATTAAAAGATGTGCTTCAGGAAGAGGCGATGTCAGTTAAAAAAGTTATCGAAAAACCGATTGAAGGAAAAGAGCTGTTGAAGATAATCAAAAACCATATCGGAAAAGATGGCGGTAAAACACATCGGGAATTGATGAAGCAAATTGGTAATTTTGTTGATAAATGGAAGGATAAAAAAGGTAATTTAGTTATGATTTTGCATGAAATACAAAATCATTATGGCTATGTGCCCAGAGGTATTTCGTTTCATTTATCCCGTCTTTTGGATGTTCCTCTGGCGCGAATTTATGAGGTATTAACTTTTTATAATTTTTTTAAACTTTCTTCTCCGGGTGAGCATATGATTTCAGTTTGCATGGGGACAGCCTGCTATCTAAAAGGCGCTTCTGAGCTCGTTGATAAATTGCAAGAGGTTTTAGCAGTGGAAGAAGGCGAAATTACTAAAGACGGATTGTTTTCTTTTCAGTTAGTTAGATGCCTGGGGTGCTGCGGCCTTGCTCCGGTGATTATGATTGATGAAAAAATTTACCCGAAAGTTAGCCCTGATAAGATAGAAAATATATTATCTGAATACAGAAAAGAGAAGGCTTAGAATGAATAGATTAAACAGGGAACAATTAGCAGAGTTGAGAGAGAAATTAAAGAGAGTAAATCCCGGTTTTATTAAAGTGGGCTTGAGCACTTGTGGGGTAGCGGCCGGAGCTGAAAATATATATAAAGTTTTCAAAAGGCACAAAAAAGAAAAGAATTTAAAAATTGATGTCAGAAAATGCGGTTGTGCTGGAATGTGTTACGCTGAGCCATTAGTAGAAGTTTCCTTAGATGGAAAATCATCTGTAACTTATCAACAAGTTACTCCTGAACTAGCGGAAAAAATCATCGATCAACATATTGTTGGAGGAAAAGCCCTAGAAGGGCATACTTATAAAGCAGAAGGTGAAAATAAGCAATTAAAGTTAGTTCTGGCTAATTGTGGAAAGATTAATCCTGAAAGTATTGATGATTATATCGCCAACGACGGGTATCAAGCAGTAGCAAAAGTTCTTTCTGGTTGCAGCCGGGAAGATGTTGTGGATCAGCTAAAAATAAGTGGCTTACGAGGAAGAGGCGGGGGAGGTTTCCCTACCTGGATGAAGTGGAATTTTGCTAAAGGGGTGGATGCAGATAAAAAATATGTTATTTGTAATGGTGACGAGGGAGATCCCGGCGCTTATATGGATAGAAGTATTCTCGAGGGTAATCCTCATGCGATTATAGAAGGAATGATTATTGCTGGTTTTACCGTTGGCGCTGATCAAGGTTATTTTTATATTCGGGCTGAATATCCTTTAGCAATCGCCAGGATTCAAAAAGCGCTTGATGCTGCAGTTAAATATGGGTTATTGGGTGAAAATATTTTGGGGACTAGTTTTGACTTTAATTTACAAATTCGGCTAGGGGCCGGAGCTTTTGTTTGTGGGGAAGAGACTGCTTTAATTGCTTCAATTGAAGGAAAACGTGGTTATCCTTCACCACGGCCGCCGTATCCTTCGGTTAAAGGCCTTTGGGATAAGCCAACGGTTATCAACAATGTAGAGACCTTAGCGAATATCCCTATTATTTTTAGTAAGGGGGCAGATTATTTTTCTAAAATCGGAAGCAAGGATTCTAAGGGAACTAAAGTTTTTGCCTTAACCGGAAAAGTTAAAAATTCCGGGTTAGTTGAAGTTCCGATGGGGACTACTTTGCGCGAAATAGTTTATAGTATCGGAGGTGGCGCTCTAGAAGGAGAAGTAAAAGCAATACAAACTGGCGGCCCTTCAGGAGGCGTAATTCCCAAAGAGTATTTTGATACTCCTGTAGATTATCAAAACTTACAAGGATTAGGCTCAATTATGGGTTCAGGTGGAATGATTGTGATTGATCAGAAAGATTGTATGGTGGATATCGCGAAATTTTATATGAAATTTTGCGTAGAAGAAGCTTGTGGTAAGTGCTTTCCGGGCCGAATCGGCACCTACCAGATGCTTCATTACCTTAAAAAAATATCAGAAGCAGATGCAACCTTACGGGACTTAAAGCTACTTGAAGATATTGCTTACGCGGTGCAAAGAACTGCTTTGTGCGGCCTTGGCCAAACTGCTCCCAATCCAGTAATATCTACTTTAAAATATTTCCGTGATGAATATCTTGCTCATATTAATGAAAAAAAGTGCCCGGCTGGCAAATGTAAGGGGCTTTTGGCTTATAAAATAATTGAAGAAAAATGTAAGAGATGTGGTGCCTGCATTCGGGTTTGTCCAGTTGAAGCTATATCAGGAAATAAAGAAATTGGTTACAAAATAGATCCTAAAAAATGCATAAAATGCGGCAAGTGTCTTGAAGTTTGTAAATTTGATGCAATAAAAAAAGGTTAAGATGGTTAAAGCAAAAATTAATAATCAAGAAGTTAATGTTAAATGCGGTACAACTATTTTAGATGCTGCTAAAAAAATCAATATTCATATTCCGACTTTATGTAAGCATCCCGACCTAGATTCTAGCGCATCTTGTGGAATATGTGTAGTTAAGGTGAAAGGTTCAAAAAAGATGTTGAGAGCTTGTTGTACGGCTCTAGAGGATGGTATGGATATTATCACTCATGATAATGAATTGCAAAAAACAAGAAGAACAGTGGTTGAATTGATTCTTTCTAATCATCCCAATGATTGCCTTCAATGCGCGCGCAACAATAATTGTGAGTTGCAAAAATTAGCAGCTGATTTTGGGATAAGAGACGTTTCCTTCGATCAGTTTTTACGAGATGTTTCCGAAGACAACTCTACAAAAACTATAGATTTGGTTCCTTCAAAATGTATTCTTTGTGGCAGATGCGTGCATGTTTGTCAAGATTTGCAAGACGTTTGGGCGCTTTCTTTTATTGAAAGAGGCCATCAAACCAGAATTTCTGCAGCTGGTGATATTAATTTATCAGAGAGCCCTTGCATCCGTTGCGGGCAATGTTCTGCGCACTGTCCAACAGGAGCGATTGCCGAATATGACCAAACTAATCAAGTTTGGGATGCTTTGTATGACCAAGATAAATATTGTGTGGTACAAATTGCTCCTGCTGTAAGGGTAGCAATTGGTGAGGCCTTTGGGTTTAAAGAGGGTGCGAATTTGACCGGTAAGCTATATGCAGCTTTAAGAAGGTTAGGATTTAATGCGGTTTTTGATACTTCTTTTGGCGCTGATGTTACAGTGATGGAAGAGGCTACCGAATTTGCCGAACGTTTTGTCCATAAAAAAGGAAAGTTACCATTGATTACTACCT
Source organism: Candidatus Omnitrophota bacterium (assembly GCA_021735445.1). Lineage (GTDB taxonomy): Bacteria > Omnitrophota > Gorgyraeia > Duberdicusellales > 4484-171 > PXAH01. Next base: position 13,397 of record JAIPHA010000014.1, on the reverse strand, counting down.
GTTGCCCCTCCTGGGTCGATTTTATGGAAAAATTTTATCCAGATATGATTGAAAATTTTTCTTCTTCAAAATCTCCTCATGAGATGTTGGGAGTATTAGCAAAGACTTACTTCGCGGAAAAAAATGGTATCAATCCTAAAAATATGTATATGGTATCGATTATGCCTTGCACTTCAAAAAAATACGAAATTGGCAGAAGTGATCAGATGTTTGCGTCTGGCTATCAGGATGTAGATGTTTCTTTGACAACCAGGGAGTTAGCCAGAATGATCAAACAGGCGGGTGTTGACTTTATTAATTTAAAAGAAGAAGAAGCTGATAATATTTTAGGTGATTATACAGGAGCTGGCGTTATTTTTGGAGCGACTGGTGGCGTTATGGAGGCAGCCTTGAGAACGGCTTATTATTTAGTCACCGGTAAAAATTATAAAGAAATACGTTTCGAACAAGTACGCGGGCTTCAAGGAGTAAAGGAAACAACCATTAACATTTCAGGTGAGGATATTAAAATAGCAATAGCGCATGGAATGGGTAATGTTGAATATGTTTTAAACAGGATTCGTGAAGCGGTTAAGGGAGGGAAGAAACCACCTTATGATTTTATAGAAGTTATGGCTTGTCCCGGTGGCTGCATTGGCGGCGGCGGCCAACCTTATGGGGTAACTGATCAGTTACGTATTGCCAGGACTTCCGGTTTATATAGTGATGATGACAAAAAAGAAATTCACTTTTCCCATCAAAATCCGTATATAAAACAATTATATGATAAATTTTTAGGTAAACCGTTAGGAGAAAAATCGGAAAAATTATTGCATACGCGTTATGTACCGCGTCCGCTTTATAAGAAATAATAGTTAGTTTATCCTGAGGTAAGGATTTAGTCTAAGCCAAGGGGGAAGAGAAGTTTTTAATTCCCAGTCTTGTCTTAGGCTGGGTTTTTTTGTTTTAGGAGGAGGTAGAATGGATAAGAGGTTAGGATTTATTGGAATAATTATTGAAAATAGAGAAAAAAGTGCATATCAGGTAAATGAAATTCTTTCTGATTGCAGTAATCTTATTTGTGCCCGGATGGGCCTTCCTTACCGAGAGAGAGATTGCAGTGTGATAACATTGATTGTTGATGCTACAACCGATGAAATTGGCTTAATAACTGGAAGATTAGGGCGATTGGAGGGAGTATCTGTAAAGTCAGCCCTAAGTAAAAAAGTTAAACGCTAAGATGAAATACCGAATAGAAAAAGATTGTTTAGGCGAGGCAAAGATACCTGATCAGTGCTTATGGGGAATTCATACCCAAAGAGCGTTAGATAACTTCAAGGTAAGTTCAAGCCAAGTAGCTACCTCTTTGATAAAGGCTTTAGCAGTTGTAAAAAAAGCTTGTTGTTTAACTAATGCTCAATTAGGGTTTTTGCCAAAAAATAAAACAGAAGCTATCTTGAGTTCCTGTGACGAAATAATTCAAGGTAAACACAAAGATCAATTTCCTCTTGATTGTTTGCAGGGCGGGGCGGGTACCTCAACCAATATGAATATAAATGAGGTTGTTGCAAATCGGGCTTTAGAAATAATGGGACAAAGCAGGGGGGACTATGCTACGCTGGATCCGATTGAAGACGTAAACCTTCATCAGTCGACAAATGACGTTTATCCTACAGCGGTTAAGCTTGCAGTGCTTTGGGCCTTGGCTGATTTAAGCGCAAATATTAAATTATTACAGGGAGTATTTCAAAAAAAGGAGAAAGAATTTGCCGATATCGTAAAAGTGGGGCGTACCGAGCTTCAGGAAGCGATACCGATGACTTTAGGAGCTGAGTTTTCGGCGTTTTCTGAGGCAATAGCCAGAGACAGATGGCGTGTATTTAAATCTGAAGAGAGAATTCGCCAGGTGAATCTGGGCGGTACGGCTGTAGGAACAGGCCTAACTGCTCCTCGAAGCTATATATTTTTGGTTTCAGAAAAATTGCGGGAGTTAACCGGTTTTGGGTTAACCCGGGGTGAGAATTTGGTTGATCAAACTGCAAATACCGATAGTTTTGTTGAGGTTGTAGGAATACTGCGCGCTCATTGTTCTAATATTATAAAAATATCCAATGACTTAAGACTGCTTAATCTGTTGGGAGAGGTTGAGATAGAAACTTTGCAAACCGGTTCTTCGATTATGCCAGGCAAGGCAAATCCTGTGATTTTTGAATCAGCAATACAAGCTTGCCTTAAGGCAGATTCTGATTCTAGTTTAGTATTTGAGGCAAGTTCACGAAGCAGCCTGCAAATTAATGAATTTATGCCTCTGGTCTCTCATAATATAATTGAAGCTATTAGAATTCTTGTTGAGGTAAATAAAATGTTAGTAAAACATATCAAAACCATAAAAGCTAATCCAAAAATTTGCAGAAAGTATTTTGATAATAGTCCTCTGATAGTTACCGCGTTTTTGCCGCATTTGGGATATCAAAAATGCCAAAAGCTGTGGAAAGATTTTTACCAAGAAAGCAAAAATGGCAAAATTACCGTTAGAGATTTTTTGGAAAAAAATCTAGGTAAAGAAGAAGTCAATAAAATATTATCAGCGCAAAGCTTAATGTCGTTAGGCTATAGAGACAATGAAAAAAGCACCTAAATCTTTACGGTTGCATATTGGGGTTTTTGGGCGCACTAATGTAGGCAAATCAAGCCTTTTGAATATGTTTTGCGGACAAGATGTCGCTATTACAAGCCCCATCCCCGGCACTACTACAGATGTCGTGGAAAAAACTATGGAGCTTCTTCCTCTTGGGCCTGTAGTTTTTCTTGATACTGCCGGCCTTGATGATACTTCACAGTTGGCAAAAGAAAGAATCAAAAAAACTAATAGGATTTTTAACAGAACTGATGTTTTGTGCCTTGTCTTTGAGGCTGGGGTATGGGGCGAATTTGAAGAAAATATAATTACAAAAGCAAAATCCGAAAAAATTCCTGTAATAGGAATTATAAACAAAATAGATGATTCTTATCCAGAAGCGGACTTTATTGCTAAAGTAAAAGAAAAGACCCGAGGGTGCCTTTTAGTATCCAGTTTAGTAATTGACAAAAAAGATGAATATTTGGGAAAATTTAAAAATTGCCTCATAAAAGTTTGTCCTGATGATTTTTTAAATCCACCTCCTTTGGCAGGTGATTTAGTTTCTGCGTCAAAAGTAGTTGTTTTGATAGTGCCTATTGACCTTCAAGCTCCTAAAGGCCGGTTGATTCTTCCTCAAGTTCAGACACTTCGGGATGTTTTAGATTTTGATGCAATAGCTCTGACTGTAAAAGAAAGGGAATATAAGCATGCTTTGTCTGTTTTAAAAGAAGCGCCGGCTTTGGTTGTTTGCGATTCACAGGTAGTTATGAAAATGGTAGCCGACACTCCAAATGAAATCATATGCACCACTTTTTCGATTCTTTTTTCACGGTATAAAGGAGATTTACTTGAATCGGTAAGAGGCGTATTTGCGATAGATGAGATAAAACCTGACGACAAGGTACTTATCGCTGAAAGCTGTAGCCATCACCCCATAGAAGATGATATCGGCAGGGTTAAGATACCGCGTTGGCTTAGACAGTATCTTGGCCATGATCTAGAAATCGATGTTTATTCCGGAAAGGATTATCCTGATAATCTCGGTGAATACAAATTGATTATTCATTGCGGAGGGTGTATGACAAACAGAAGAGAAATGCTTTACAGGATAAATCTTGCTAAAAGGCAGAAGGTGTCGATAACCAACTATGGAATTTGTATATCTTTTTTACAAGGGGTTTTAAAAAGAGTGCTTAGCCCTTTTCCTGCAGCCTTAGATATTTGTAATCGGCAAAAAGACAATAAAATAAAGAGAGGATAAAAATGAAAAATCAAAAATTAGATATTAAAAAATGGACTTACGATAGAATAAAAAAAGAAGAAATAAATAGATACCTGCAGCCAGGCGGTAAGGATTTTATTGAAGACGGATTGATTTTAAAAAAATTAAAAGAAGCAAAGCCGGATTCTGGCTTAGTAAAAGATATTTTGGCAAAATCGTTGGCTATCAAGACTTTATCTTTAGAGGAAACAGCTATTTTGCTTAAAGTTGAGGACAATGATTTACTTTCCTTGATGGCTGAAACTGCATTTAAAATAAAGAAAAAAGTTTATGATAACCGTATTGTAACTTTCGCTCCGCTATATTTAGGCAACTTTTGTGTAAATGACTGTCTTTATTGTGGCTTTAAAAATTCAAATAAAAATTCTAAAAGAAAGGTCCTAAGCAAATATGAAATTGAATCAGACATAAAAGTTTTAGCTGGCCAAATTGGCCATAAGCGTCTAATTGTTGTTTACGGAGAACATCCTTTTAACGATGTCGATTATATAGAAGACAGCATTAAAACTATCTATTCGGTAAAAGAAAAAACTAAAAATGGTTTTGGCCAGATAAGAAGAGTTAATGTAAACGCCCCTCCTTTTGAAATTGCAGACCTAAGGCGCCTGCATCAGGTTGGAATTGGCACCTATCAGGTTTTTCAAGAAACTTATCATCATGATACCTACAGAAAACTGCATCCCCAAGATACAATTAAAGGGGACTATAGCTGGCGTCTATATTGCATGCATCGAGCCTATCAGGCTGGGATTGATGATGTGGGGATTGGTGCGCTTTTTGGATTATATGATTGGAAATTTGAAGTAATGGGTTTAGTCGCCCATGCCCACGAATTGGAAAATAAATTTGGAATAGGGCCTCATACTATTTCATTTCCTCGTCTTGAACCAGCTGATAACTCACCTTATGCGCAAAATTCAAAGTATCAAGTTAGCGATGATGATTTTAAAAAATTGATTACTGTGATTCGCTTAGCTGTTCCTTATACAGGCTTGATTATTACAGCTCGAGAGACTGCTAAAATGAGAAGAAAATCGCTTCAGTTGGGGGTAACCCAAACTGATGCATCAAGCCGAATTGGAATTGGCGGATATAGCCAGGCAACTCAAACTCAAAGCAGTAATCGGCAGCAATTTTTGCTGGGAGACACAAGAAGTTTGGATGAAGTAATCAGGGAGTTTTCAGAAAAGGGTTTTATAACTTCATTTTGTACTGCTGGATATCGGTGCGGCAGAACGGGTAAATGTATTATGGATTTATTAAGGAGCGGAGAAGAAGGTAAATTTTGTAAATTGAATGCAATTTTAACTTTCCGAGAGTGGTTAGATGACTTTGCCAGCACCCAAACTAAACAGATAAGCCAGAAGGTAATTGAGCAAGAGATAGAGCAGGTGAGAGAACGGATGCCGAACATCTTTCAAAAATTCATAGCAGCTTATAATAAGATTAAAGCTGGCCAGAGAGATATTTATTTTTAAGATAAAAATATATTTATAATCAAAATGGATAAAAAAGAGATAATTCAACATCTCAATTCCAACAATCCTACACAGTTGCATAAAAAGGCTGATAAGATTAGAAAAGAGTATTGCGGTGATCAAGTTCATCTGCGCGGAATAATTGAGTTTTCAAACTATTGCGAAAAAGATTGTTTTTATTGCGGATTGAGAAAATCGAATAAAAAAATAACTCGTTACCGAATCAGTAATCAGGAAATTTTAGAATCAGCGAAAAAGGCTGCCCGGCTAGGTTATAAGACAATAGTTTTACAATCTGGTGAAGATAGTTTTTATAGCACCGATGATATTTGTCAGATTATAAAATCGATTAAAGATAATTTTGACCTTGCCGTAACTTTATCAATTGGGGAAAAAGAATATGCTGATTATCTAAAATTTAAAAAATCAGGAGCGGATCGGTATCTTTTAAAATTCGAAACTTCTAACCGCAAGCTATTTAAAAAATTAAAACCTGATTCTGATTTTAATTTACGAATAGAAAGAATAAGATGGTTAAAGCAAATGGGTTTTCAAGTTGGTTCAGGAAATATCGTCGGACTCCCCAACCAAAGTATACAAGATTTAGCCGACGATATTGTGATGATTGATCAATTAGATTTAGATATGGTTGGAGTAGGTCCTTTTATTCCACACCCTCAGACGCCTTTATCGAAATCCAAATTAGGTACTCTAGATTTAGTTTTAAAAATAATATCTTTATTGCGCATTATTACTAAAAACACTCATTTGCCGGCGACAACTGCAGTAGGCTCTATAGATAAAACCGGCCGTCAAAAAGCCTTAAGGGCAGGAGCCAATGTTTTAATGCCAAATGTTACCCCTCGAGAATACAGAAAATATTATGAAATTTATCCGAATAAAATTTGTGTTGAAGAAAATCCATTGGATTGTAAAAGTTGTATAGCTCGTATGGTTAAGATGCTTAATCGAAAAATAGGACTAGGGTATGGGCATAGTTTAAAAAATAAATAACAATTTTTTAATTTTCATGATAGGATAAAAAAAGATAAGAGAATCTTTAGTTTTAGTCCTATGTCCTAAGTCCTATGCCCTAAGTCAAATTAGGAGCATTCGAATAATTAAATATAATGGAAGAAAAAATAAAAGAAAAATTTAACCAAGTTGCAAAGCGGGTAGCTAATGAATTCGGTGTAGTTATTCATTTAGCTGAAATCAACGGCAAACGCTGGTCTTATATCGGCGGTGACGATATCCCGGAAGAGCTGGCCTTTGATACCCATTGCCTAAAGATATCCGATTCCATAGGAACAATTGTTTATGGTTGGTCAAACTTAGACAAAAAACGAGAAAAAGATTTGTTGTCTTATTGCCAGCAAGAATTGATAGACCTATAGTAAGCTTGCCTATTCCCACCAGTTGAGAGAAAATTAAAAAGAGATGGCAAAAAGAGTTAAAAAAAAGACTGTCCTTATTACCGGGGCCACCGGTTTTATCGGAAGGCATCTTGTAAGGAGAATGGTTGCCTTGAATCATTATTCGATCGTTGTTATCAGCCGTTTTCCCAAAAAAGCAGAGCGCTTAACCAATACAGGGGCGATAATAGTAAAAGCAGATATTACCAAAAAAGAAGACCTCCGGGAATTAACTAAGTTTCCTGTAGATATTATTATTCATTGCGCCGCGTTGGTAGAAAGCAAAAAGAAAAAGATGCTCGATAAGGTAAATATTGCCGGTACAGAAAATATTTGTAAGCTTGCAGTTGAGCTAGGCGCCGAAAGGCTTGTCTATTTAAGTTCCGTTGCAGTTGTGAGCGGAAACCGGCGGGTGCCTTTGGTGGAGAATTTACCTTATTTTGCAACTAATCTTTACGGCCAGTCCAAGCTGGAGGCAGAGAAAAAAGTTTTACTTTATCGCCAAAAAGGTTTGCCGGTGGTCATTTTGAGGCCTCCGATGGTCTATGGCGAAGATGAACCCCACGCTTTGCCGGTTTTGCTTAATTGCCTAAAGTGGAGGATAATTCCTTTGCTTGAGGGCGGTAAGCATAAACTCCATTTAGCTTATGTTAAGAATGTGGTAGAGGCAATTATTTTTGCTTTAGAAAATAAAGAGATGCTTAAAGGTTCATTTTTTGTAGCCGATGAGCAAGTATTGACTACCAGAGAAGTATTTAAAAAGATGGCGGAAGGGGCGGGCGCAAAACTTCCCTTATCTGTCCCTCATTTTTTAACCCCTTTCTTTTGCAACTTTCCTTTTTTAGGCAGATATTTTAAGTTTTTTTTAAAAGACAGGGCTTATAGCATTGAAAAGATTGAATCTTTAGGTTTTAAGCCGCCTTACCGGGCCGAAGATGCTTTGGCTAAAAGCAGTAAGGCTTGTTTTGAGAATAAAAGATAAAAAGTTAATTGTGGCTTGCAAAATATTTTTTTTTCTGTTATATTTATTTCTATGATTGGATTAATCAGGGCAAAATTTATCTATTTTGGGTTTATTGTTATTTTTTTATTTTCCGGTTGTATCCCGGTATTAATCGGAGCCGGAGCCGCAGGAGGATATGCTTTAAGCAATGACGCAGCTGTAGGCAAGGTTTCCCTGGAATATAGGCCGCTCTGGGACCTTTGTCTTGATGTTTTAGAAGAAAATGACGCAGAGTTTTTAGCCATGAATCAAGCCCGAGGCTATATTAAAGCAATAGTTTCAGAGTATGCGGTTACTGTTAGAATTAACAGTATCGGGCGCAAGACTCAACGGTTGAAAGTGGCGGCCCGCCGCTACTATCTGCCTAAACCTCAATTTGCTCAAAAGATGTTTCTTGAGATATCCGGCCAGTTGAAGTGAAGAAGATCTTATTTATTTTATTTTTTTTCCTCATAGCTTGCAGTTCTGCCGATTATTCTGAAATTAAAGTAAAAGAAGTTATAGACGGAGATACAATAATCCTTTCAAACGGAAAGCACCTGCGTTATATAGGCATAGATACTCCGGAGACCCGCGTAAAAAAGGGAAATGAGTTTGTTTACGACCCCCAGCCTTTTTCCCGTGAAGCCACACAATTTAATAAGAAATTAGTTGAGGGTAAAACTGTTAAGATTGAATTTGACCTTGTCCGCAAAGACCGTTACGGAAGGCTGCTTGGTTATTGTTTTACCGGTGGTACTTTTGTTAATAAAAAGTTAATCGAAGAAGGTTATGCTGTTTTATACACCTATCCGCCTAATCTTAAGTATGTTGATTCGTTGGCTGAAGCTCAAAAATACGCTCGCAAAAACGATAAAGGCATCTGGGGAGTGTACCAAACCATAAATCATAAACAGGCTCATAAATTTATAAATCAAATCCGGACGATTAAGGGGAAAGTGCTAACTACTTATAAGTCTGATAAGTGTACCTACTTAAATTTTGGCTCCAATTACAAAACAGATTTCACCGTAGTTATTTTTAATAATAGTTTAGATTATTTTCATAAAAAAGGGATAAATCCCGTAGATTTTTATCTGGGTAAATTGGTTGAAGTTTCAGGAAAAATCAGAGAGTATAACGGCCCGGAGATAATCATAAACAGCCCGGAAGAAATCAGGGTTATCGTTAACAACTAATTCTGCCTGTATGAAGAAGATAATTTTATTGGTGTTGCTGGTAGCCTTAATTGTTTTTATAAAAGCAGACAACTTAAGAGCCGGTGATACAAAAATAGATGATTTGAAAGCGCCTCTTAATCCTAAAGATAATCAGCTAAGATATGGTAATTTACAATTTGATATTATAAATCAATCTGTTTCTTTATCGGGGTATTTTGATTTTTCTGATTTTAATAATAGCTGTTTTTTCTTGTCAGTGACAGATTTATCGTTTAAGGAGTTGATTTTTTTAGCTACCGGCAAAAAAGAAATAGTTTTAAAAGGAAAATTTAAAGGGGAAGCTAAAATTTGTTTTAACGATAACAAAATTTCTTATCTGGATGTAGCTATTTATAATCTCAAAGGGGGAAAAATCAATATTAAAAAAGAAGCTTCTTTGGATTTTTTAAAAAAGCGGCTCGATGAAAAATCATATTCTTATCTCCTTGACAACCTAAAAAATTATAAATATGATAAAGGGGATATAGAAGCTAAGCTGGATAAAAAAGATATCATTTTAAAAGCAAATTTCAGTTCGAAAGAACTGGGTGAAAGAAATGTAACTATTAAGTTGCATGATTTATTCGCTAAATAATTGAATTTTCAAGGGAGGCTAAAGATGAAAAAGTTAGGGGTCGTTTTAATTATGGTTGTTTTTGCCGCTTGTGCAAAACTATCTGTTGAAACAAAAAAGCCGATTCAGGTAGATATCAATATGCGCTTAGACGTTTATCAGCATGTAGTGCAAGAAGCAGATTCGATTGAAAGCCAAATTTATGGAGATAGCCAGCCGGAGGTTAATTCTATTTTTACTATAGGCTCGGTTTATGCAGCGGATAACCAGGAAGATGCTATCAGGAGAAGAAAAGAGAGGGCTGCTAAGATAGAAAATTATTTTGATCAGGGCTATATCGGTGAAAACCGAAAAGGTTATTTAAGCTTATTAAAAAATGACCTCCCTAGCCAGGTAGAAGAAGTTGTGGCCAAAGAAAATAAAGACCGTCAAATAATTTATGAAAATACTGCCGAGAAAAATAATGCTAAACTTTCTGCGGTTGAGAAGATATTTTTTAAAGACCATTATAATCGAGCCCCCTCAGGGTGGTATTTTGAGGTTTATGATCAAAGCAAAGAAAAGTATATTTGGCAGAAAAAATAAATACCAACAAGCGGAAAATAAAAAAAATTTTTAAAAATATAATTTTTAAGGTATAATCATAATTTATGGCTAATGATAAATTAACGCAAATTATTTCTTTATGCAAGCGCCGCGGTTTTATTTTTGGAGGTTCTCAAATCTATGGGGGGCTATCCAGCATCTGGGATTATGGTCCGCTTGGAGCCAGTATCAAAAAAAAGATAAAAGATATTTGGTGGAAAAGATACGTAGATGAGCGAGAAGATATCGTTGGCCTGGATTCAGGTATTATTATGTCGGAAGGGGTTTTTTTGGCATCCGGACACCTTAAGGGTTTTTCCGACCAATTGGTGGATTGCTCGAGCTGTGGCAAGAGATTCCGGGTAGATAAAATAGAAAAGGTCGAAAAAAATATCTATAAATGCCCGGAATGCGGTAATCAGATAGATATTGGAAAAAATCCTCCCCGCCAATTCAATCTTATGCTAAAGACAAATATGAGCGCAGCAGAGGATCAGCCTTACTATGGGTATTTGCGTCCGGAAACCGCTCAGGGGATATTTGTTAATTTTTCAAATGTCCTAAATACGAGCCGGAAAAAATTACCATTGGGAATTGCTCAAATCGGCAAAGCTTTTCGCAATGAAGTAACTACGGGGAGTTTTATTTTTCGAATGAAAGAATTCGAACAAATGGAGATAGAGTATTTTGTTAGGCCGGAAAAAGCAAATGAATTTTATGACTATTGGGTAAAAGAGCGTTATGATTTTTATCTTAACAGTATCGGGTTGAACAAAGAAAACTTAAGGCTGCGCAATCATTCCAAAGAAGAACTGGCTCATTATGCTAAGACTTGCACTGATATCGAATTTAATTTTCCTTTTGGCTGGAGTGAGCTAGAGGGCGTTGCTAACCGGGGTGATTATGATTTGACTAAACATGCGCAAGAGAGCGGAAAAGATCTTAGTTACTTTGATGCAAAGACTAAAGAAAAGATTATTCCTTATGTAATCGAGCCTTCCGCTGGCGTAGACAGAACTTTTTTTGCAGTGATATCAGATGCTTTTTGCCAAGAAGAGGTTAAGGGGAGAAAAAGAACTGTTTTAAAATTAAAGCCGCACCTTGCACCATATCAGGTTGCAATTTTTCCTTTATTGAAAAAGAACCCAGAATTGGTTAAGCTTGCAAAAAATATTTTTTGTGATATAAAAAACAAAGTGCCTGCAGTCTATGACGATACGGCTTCGATTGGCAAGCTATATCGGCGGCAGGATGAAATAGGCACGCCTTTCTGTGTGACTGTTGATGTTGACAGTTTAGATGATAAAAAAGTAACTGTTCGTAATCGTGATTCTATGGCTCAGGATAGAATTAGTATTGATAAAGTATTAGAGTTTATTAGTGATAAATTAGGTTAATCAATAAGGAGGAGAGCGAGAATGGCTAAGAAGTATGTATATTTTTTCAGCAAGGAAAAGGCAGACGGAGACAAAAGCATGAAACAATTATTAGGGGGTAAGGGGGCAAATTTAGCAGAGATGTCAAGTATTGGCTTGCCGGTGCCTCCGGGGTTTACTTTAACTACAGAAGTTTGTAAGGGTTACTATGAGAATAATCGTAAATATCCTAAAGGCCTTCAGTCTGAAATAGATAAAAATTTAGAATTATTAGAAAAAAATCTCGGCAAAAAATTAAATGATAGTGATAATCCTTTACTGGTATCGGTAAGAAGCGGGGCTGCGGTATCTATGCCGGGAATGATGGATACTATTTTAAACCTTGGCCTAAACGATAAAAGTGTAGAAGGGTTAGCAAAACTTACCGATAATCCTCGTTTTGCCTGGGATTCTTATCGCCGTTTTATTCAGATGTTTGGAGATGTAGCTATGGGAGTGCCTCATCATGCTTTTGAGCATCAGCTTGAAGAGGTCAAAAGAAAGGTTGCTAAAAAGAAAGGAATAAAAAAAGCTAATTCCTTAGTCCAGGAAGCTTTAAATAAAGCTGTACCTGACGTTGCTTTGGATGTAGACAATCTAAAAGAATTAGTCGATCGGTATAAAAAAGTTTATAAAAAACATAAAAATTCTAGATTTCCCCAAGACCCTAAACAACAGTTAATGCAAGCAATTAATGCGGTTTTTGGTTCCTGGAATAACAAGCGAGCTATTGCTTATCGTGAGATTAACGGGATTAAAGGCCTTCTTGGCACGGCAGTTAATGTTCAAGCCATGGTCTTTGGAAATATGGGCGAGACTTCAGGAACAGGGGTTGGTTTTACCCGTAACCCATCAACTGGCGAAGATAAGCTTTATGGCGAGTATTTGATGAATGCCCAGGGCGAAGACGTAGTTGCCGGGATAAGAACTCCTCACCCCATTGATGATATGAAGAAAAATGACCGGCCGATGTATAATAAATTGGTTGCTATTAGGAAAAAATTAGAAAATCATTATAAAGATATGCAGGATTTTGAATTTACCATGGAAGGCCGTAATCTTTTTATGTTGCAAACCAGGACCGGGAAAAGAACTGCTCAGGCTGCAGTAAAAATTGCGGTAGATATGGTAAAAAGTAAGTTCATTTCTCAAAAAGAAGCTTTATCCAGAGTAAGCGCAGAACAGTTAGATCAATTACTCCATCCCATGTTTGACGAAAAGGAAGAAAAGAAAGCTAAACTTTTTTCAAAGTCAGGGTTACCTGCTTCTCCGGGGGCAGCAGTGGGCAAAGCTGTCTTCAATGCTGAAGATGCTCAAAAGCAAAAGGAAGCCGGAGAAGATGTTATTTTATGCCGGGTTGAGACTTCACCCGAAGACATAAAAGGGATGCATGCTGCAAAAGGAATATTGACTGCCCGGGGCGGAATGACTTCCCATGCTGCGGTAGTAGCTAGAGGAATGGGCAAATGTTGTGTGGCCGGAGCAGGTGATATAACTATGGAAGAAAGTAAAAAACAAATGAAAGTTGGGAATAAAACTGTTAAAGAAGGAGACTTTATTTCCTTAAACGGGACAAAGGGAGTAGTCTATCTTGATAAAATAAAAACTATTCCTCCGAAGATGGGAGGGCCGTTTGGGGTATTGATGGGCTGGGCCAGCAAAATGAAAAAGCTTGGCGTAAGGACTAATGCCGATACTCCCAAAGATACAAAAGTAGCGGTTGAGTTAGGTGCAGAAGGCATTGGGCTATGCAGAACAGAGCATATGTTTTTTGAAGGTGAAAGAATTATTTCTTTTCGAAAAATGATTTTAGTAGCTCCAGAGGTAAAAAGTTTAAGAGACAGCTT
>JAIPHA010000036.1 GCA_021735445.1 Candidatus Omnitrophota bacterium | reverse complement strand
CTTTCCGGTGGTAAAATTTAACTGCTCCATAGACCCTCCTGTTATTTTTTGGTTTCAACACCTAACAAAATAACAGATTTTGAGAGTCGTGGGGCATTTTTTTTAAAAAAATCTTTCGCACTTATAATTACAATCTTCTTGAAAAGTAAATGGCTCGTTTTGCCACCTCGGGGCTGGAAATCGGTTAAAATGGTTGCCAAAGCCAAGTTCTGCTATTATAATAATTACTTAATTAACCAATTAAAAGGAGGGGAAGATGACAGATTTAAAGTTAACCAAAGCAGAGATAAAAGAAGGTGCTCCTTTTGCAGCGCTTTCTTATATTTTTTGCCTATGGATTCTGGTTTTTATTTTTAAAAAAGATAATAAGTTTTCCTATTTTCATGCTAGGCAGGCTGTAGTTATATTTTTCGCCGAGGTGGTTTGTTTAGTTTTTCAATTTATTCCGGTATTTGGAATACTTTTTATCTTGCTTAATTTTTTGTTAATGTTAATAGCTTTATATGGAATCTATCTATCTTTGACCGGATCTTCTAAAAAGATACCGGTTATCGGGAAACTTGCTGATAAATTTGTGATTTAATGCTTTATGGCTGATTTAAATCCTTATTTTAAAGACGGTTTTACCAATACCGAAACCTGGCGGGTTTTTCGGATAATGAGTGAGTTTGTCGACGGTTTTGAGGAATTGTCAGTTATAAGTAAAGGTGTATCGTTTTTTGGCTCCAAATGTCTTGCGAAAACCCATCCTTTTTATAAGTTTACCCGGAAAACTTCTTATGATTTGGCTAAAAAAGATTATCAAATCATTACCGGAGCCGGCCTCGGCATTATGGAGGCAGCAAATAGAGGCGCTTATGATGCGGGAGGGTTATCGGTTGGCTTAAACATTCTTATTCCCGAAAAGCAAACCCCTAATCAATACATAAACCATCTAATCGAGTTCCGTTATTTCTTCGTAAGAAAGGTTATGTTCGCTAAACATTCTCACGCTTTTGTGGTTTTCCCCGGCGGTTTTGGCACTTTAGATGAATTATTTGAAATTTTAGCTTTAGTCCAGACTCTTCGGATTAAGCCGGTTCCGGTAATTTTGGCTTGCAAGAGTTACTGGCAAGGCCTTATCGGTTGGCTTAAGGATAAAGTTTTGTCTTCTGGTTGCATTGATAAAAAGGACCTAGATTTATTTAAGCTTGTCGATAATCCAGAGGAAGTATATCAGGCAATAAAAAATTTTTATAAAGCCGGGGAAAAAAGAAAACGAAAATAGCAATGAGATTTTTGCGGATTTGGCAAGAATTAGATTTAAAAGATATCAAAAGCCATTTGCTTGTGATTGGAGAGCTTTCGGCGGAGTGTTTTAGCTGTCATGAGCTAGGTATAGATTCAGCCAGCCGAAGTTGTCCTAGCTGTGGGACTGTTTTTAAATACATTGGTTTTAGAAGAAAATTGCGGTCTGCAGATTTTCAAAGTTTTAAGCAAGAACGCGCCGGGGTTAAGTTGATTGATTTTTTTGATTTTAAGAAAGCAATAAGTAAAGAAGACGCTCACGATATTTTTAAATAAATTGGAAAACTATTGTTAAGGCACTTCGAAAAGATTTTCTTAGTGCTGATAAAAATCAAGGAATAACTCTAGATAAATTTATGTTTTTCGGAGAGGTCGCATAGTCCGGTCGAGTGCGCGTGTTTGGAGTACACGTGAGCCTTTTTGGCTCCGGGAGTTCGAATCTCCCCCTCTCCGTAGTCTTGTTTAGTTTGATAAATTAAGTGAGCAAACAATGTTCATCGTAATTTGTGAGCCTAATACATTATTCGGATGCAATATAAGGCCTTCGGCCTAGCTTTGTCTTTGACAAAGATTGCATGCGAATCTCCCCCTCTCCGTAGTCTTGTTTAGTTTGATAAATCAACAAAGGGGACATTTCCCTCATTTACAAATCCTTGTTAACCAATGGTTTATGCAATGCTGTTTTCCGGCCGGAATTTTTTAATTTATTTTTTTTAACTGCGAGTTGCGGAAAATACCCTTTTGTAACTTATTTGTTTTCAATGAGTTATGGAGGGGGGAAACGTCCCCTTATTTCAGAAAGATGTAGCGCAGGATGAAGAGAATCGAAAAGATTAAAAGCAGCGGCGAGATTTTATTGAATTCTTTTTTTACCGATTTTAAAAAAGTGTAAGAGATAAAACCAAAAGAAATTCCTTCGGTGATACTTAAGGTAAAAGCCATCATTACCATAGTTAAAAAGGCAGGTATCGCTATACTATAATCAGACCAGTCTATTTTTTTTACTCCTTTTACCATCATAACCCCTACAATAATTAAGGCAGGAGCTATTATCGGATAAAAGGTAGTTTCGCCTTGGGTGTATCCGGCTGAAACCATCTTAATCAGGGGATAGAAAAATAAAGCCAGAATAAAAAGAAGGGCTGTTACTAAATTTGCTAGGCCAGTTCTTGCTCCTTCTGCTACGCCGGTTGAACTCTCAATATAGCTGGTTGTAGTTGAGGTTCCGGCTGAGGTTCCGATAGCGGTTGCCAGAGCGTCACTAAGCAAGGCTTTTTTTGCTCTGGGAAGTTTATCGTTTTTTATAAATTTTCCTTCTTGGCCAATCCCGATTAAGGTGCCTACTGTATCAAAAAGATCAAGGAAAAATAAGGTAAATACAACCACAATCATATCCAGGCTAAAAGCTCCGGCTATATCTAGTTTTAGCAAGGTTGGCATAATAGAGGGAGGCCTGCTTATCAGGCCGGTAAAATTAGTAAGGCCAAAAATTAAAGCTAAAATAGCATTTGCCACTATTCCAAAAAGAATTGCTCCTTTTATCTTTAAGGTTAAACAAGCAGAAATAATTAAAATCCCAAATAAAGACAGCAGTGCTTGAGGGCTTGATATTTTACCTAGGCCAATCAAAGTGCCAGATTTAGCCACAATTAATCCCGACCATTTAAGGCCGATTAAAGCAATAAGCAAACCGATTCCTGTGGCAATTGCATTTTTTAGGGAAGCGGGTATAGAGTTTATCAGTTTTTCCCTTAATCCAAAAAAGGCAAGCAGGATAAAGATTAAAGCTGAGATAAAATTTGCGCCTAAGGCTTTTTGCCAGGGAATACCCATTCCCAAGCAAATCACATAAGCAAAGTAGAAGTTGTGGCCCATTGCCGGGGCAAGCGCAATGGGGTAGTTTGCGAGAAACGCCATAAGTAAGGTACCAATTGCAGCCGAGATACAGGTTGCCACCATAACAGAACCTTTATCCATCCCGGCAGCAGATAAAACTACCGGTTGAACAAATATTATATAAGACATGGCTGTAAAAGTAGTAATACCGCCGATAGTTTCTTTTTTTATATTCGTTTGGTTTTGTCTTAATTTAAAAAATTTCTCTAAAATTACCTTCATAATCAATATTATATAAGCGTAGGATTAGTTGACAAGGTAAAATAATAGTTAATTGCCAAAGCCCAAAGACTATGCTAAAATTTATTGATATGGAAAAGCTGCTTTATTGCAAAGATAGCTCTAAAAAAGAGAAGGTCTTTTTCCCTTTTGCTTACGTTGCTACAACCAGTATTGCCAAAGCCCGCAGTATAAAATATCCTGTAGTTATTTTTGATTATAAATTTATAAAAAAGAGAACAAACGCAGATTTTTCTTTTATTAAGGAGAAAGTCTGTCTTTTATGTTGTGAAAACAGCGAAAAGGTCAAATTATCTGAGCTGAAAAAATTAGGTTTTTTTGGTTATTTTTTTAAACAAGACAAAAAAGACCTGATATCTTTTAAGGTAAAGCAGGCTAAGGAATTTGCAAAACTAAAAAACAAGAATTTAGGCTTAAAAAAGAAAGTTTTAAAAGAAGAACATAATTCCGAAAAGCTGGTTTTGGTGGATTCTTTGACCGGTTGCCGCAATTGGAGATTCTTTTTAGAAGAAGCCAAAAGGCAGCTTGTGCGGTCTAAACGGTATTCGGAAAAGGTGTCATTTATTGGTTTTGACATCGACCATTTTCGCCAAATTAATGAAATTTACGGAGTAAAGGTTGCTGATAAAGTAGTAAAAGATATAGTAAAATTATTGGCTAAGAATTTACGCAAAGAAAACGTATTGAGCCGCTGGAGAGAAGATGAATTTTTTATTATCGCGCCTTATCTTGACAAAAAGAATGTAGCTATAGTTGCTGATCGGCTGAAAGATGTAATAGCTGAGCATAGTTTTAGGTATAAAGGGGTTAGTTTAAAGATTAAGGCAAGTATTGGCGCAATAAGTTATCCCGAAGACAGTATATCCAGCCCCAAAGATGTCACCATTGCTTTAGATAGGACTATTGCTCAGGCAAAACGAAAAGGGGGAAATACAGTGGTTATCTCTTCCCGGCTCCAGGCGAAGCCGGATATAAAAAGAAAAGAAAAGGCTAACATCGAAGAGATGCGCCAAAAGGTAGAAAAGTTAAATATTTTATTAAACAGGGATATTTTAGATATAATTTATGGGTTTGCGCGCGCAATTGAGGCAAAAGATTCTTATACTGGTTCCCACGTTGAATATACTGCTAAAATCGCAAAAAACATTGCTCAAGAATTGAAATTGCCTAAAAACGAGATTGAAGATATAGAACATGCGGCTGTATTACATGATTTAGGAAAAGTGGGGATAGATGGCAACATTTTGTCAAAGAAAGGTATACTGACCCCCAAAGAGAGAAAAATAATTCAAGCTCATCCTTCAATTGCTGTGGGAATATTAAGAGATATCCACAGCTTGCGCGGAGCTGTGCCGGGAGTATTATACCATCATGAGCGTTTCGACGGGACAGGCTATCCATTGGGGCTAAAAGGGGATGAAATTCCTTTATCTGCAAGGATTATTGCGGTGGCTGATGTGTACCAAGCTTTAATTTCCGATCGCCCTTACCGAAAAGCCTATAGCAAAGAAAAGGCTATTGAAATTATTAAAAAAGAATCGGGCAGCCACTTTGACCCTAGAGTGGTAAGAATTTTCTTAAAACTCATAAATAGATGAAAAAAGATGACTTGTGTATGCAGCAAGCGCTCAGGCAGGCTGAGTACGCAGAGAGGGAAGATGAAGTGCCGGTTGGCGCGATTGTTGTTTATAAAGGCAGAACCATCGCAAAAAGCTATAATCAGGTTGAAAAATTAAATGATCCAACCGCCCATGCAGAGATGATAGCTATAACCCAAGCTGCTAATTATCTGGGGTCCAAATGGTTAAAGGGTTGTAGCTTGTATGTCACGGTAGAGCCTTGTTCTATGTGTGCCGGTGCTTTGGTTTTGGCCAGGATAGAGCAAGTGGCCTTTGGAGCAGCTGATCCTAAAACCGGGGCGTTCGGTTCAAAAACCGATATAAATAAGCTAAAATTAAACCATAAAGTAAGAATAAAACAAGGCATTTTGGAAAGAGATTGTGCAGCTATTTTACAGAATTTTTTTAAGAAAAAAAGAAAAAGAGATAAAAATAAAAATTATTTTTAATAAAAATTGACCAATTAGTATTAATATAGTATCATGGTTTTTCTTTGGAGAGGTGCCTGAGTGGTTGAAAGGAGCTCCCTGCTAAGGAGTTGATCCTATTGCTGGATCCCAGGGTTCGAATCCCTGCCTCTCCGCCATTGCAACCAATTCGCACTCTTGTGCTTCTTGTCTAGGAGCGCAAG
>JAIPHA010000035.1 GCA_021735445.1 Candidatus Omnitrophota bacterium | reverse complement strand
CGGAATTATCCGGGGCTCAGAAATTTGCAGGGTTGAGAAGGAAATAAGCGATCAGGCAATTGTTTGGAGCTTGCAAACCTACAATCCTTTTTATTTTCTTTTGGCTACAAAAACTAAATGGATTAATGATAACCCTGAGTGCGCTTCTAAAATCATAAAAGCTTTAGTTGAAGCAGAAAGGATTATAACTCGCGATAAGAACCGGCTCCGTGCTTTTTTTCAAGAAAAATTCAGTTACCAGAATGGTTGCCTTGATCAGGCAGTTGCGCGGAATTTATATTATCTATATCTGCCCCAGGCACTTTTGTTTGAATTTGAAAATCAAGCTTTTTGGCGGATAAAAAATAACTTAACTAAAAGCAAAAAAGTTCCTAATTACCTAAATTTTATATACCCTTATGCGCTTAAGGTGGTAGACTCACAAAGAGTTAACGTCATTCGTTAACCAAAGACAAAAGATAAAATGAAAACTATTAAAAAAATGGTTCCGGTGATGTCGGTTATTCTATTATGCGGAATTATTTTGTTTGCTTTAGTGTTTTATTCTTATCAAAAACTGCAGACAACTACCCGGAAGCTGATGCTTTCCAGAAAGATTGTTGAAAGCTCCTTTAACTTAAATTATCTTACCAGTGATTATTTATTTAAGCCAACCAAAAGGATTAAAACTCAATGGGATATAAGTTATGCTAAGTTTAAAAAACAGACAAACCAGCTGGAGGAAGAAGACCTCAGCCCCCAGGAAATAAAATTGGTCAAAAAAATTACCAGGGACTCCCAGCTGGTTAAGCACCATTTTTCCTTAATTAAATCTTTAAGAAATAAAAGAGCGGTTGGCCAAAATATAGATTCTAAAAGCAAAGAGTCCGGAGAGCTTGTTTCTTTAAACCTGCATCAGATAATGTCGGCGGTCTTTTTTCTAGAAAATATTTTCCAAAATAATTTTTCTGCGGTTCAAAAAAATATTAGTTTTTGGTTTTTGACAACTGTGGTTATATTTTTTTCTATATTTACCGGTTTTATCTATCGCTTATTTAAAGATATCCGTTACCGCGATGAAACTCAAAAAAGGTTAAAAGAGGTAAATAAAAGGTTGAGGCTTACCGATAGGTTGGTTGAATTTACCGGTGACGGTATTTATCGCTACCGGTATCAGGATGGCAAGATATTATTTGCCAACCAGGGGTTTGCCGACATTGTAGAACTGGGCCGCAGCCCAAAAGAGTTGGTTGGCAAAAACATTGGAGAGGTCATCAATTATGTCCAAGAGCCGAAAACGATACGAAATTTAATTGATTCCAAAGGAAGCATCCGTAATTACCCATATCACTTTAAAACAATAAACGGTAAAGATAAATGGGTTTTACACAACTCGTTTCTTATCGAAGAAGATGGGGGAGAAAAAATTCTGGAATCGATAGTTACCGATATTACCGAACAAAGAAAAACTGAGCAGCAAAGCAGATTTTTAGCGGGGATGCTGGATAACGCTCCTTTGTCGGTAATTGCCACTAATCAGCAAAGGAAGATAGTCTATATTAATCCTGCTACCGAAAAACTTTACGGCTATAGAAAAAACGAGCTTCTAGGCAAAGACCCGATAATTTTAAACGCTGAGGCTGACGCAGGAGAAATTGAAGATGATATCCTGGCTAAGACTAAAAATAGAAAAGTTTATATAAAGAGGCTTAAAAATCAAAAGAAAAACGGAGATTTTTTTATAGTAGAAACCGCAATTTATCAGTTAAAAGATAAAAGCGGCAATTTTGTTGCTTTGGTTGGTTTTCAAAAAGACGTTACCGAGGAAATAAAAAATCATGAGTCTATCCGGCAGTCTGAGCTAAAATTCAGGACTATTTTTCAAAAAGCCGGCGCGGCCATTTTTGTGGCTGATCCGGAAACCGGCCGTATCCTTGATTGCAACCAACGGGCAGAGGACCTGATGGAGGCGCCCCGTAAAAAAATAATTGGGTTGCACCAGTCCCGGCTCCACCCTAAAGGAAAAGAAAAAGATTACCAACAGTTGTTTAAAGACCATCTTAGAAAAAAAACTAATGCTGATTACGAAGGCCAAATAGAAAATAGCCGGGGAGTGGTTAAACCGGTATGGATTAGCGCTGAGCTTCTTGATTTCGGCAGTAAAAATTTAATGGTCGGGTTTTTTACCGACCTGTCTTTGCGTACAGAATATGAAAAAAAAGAAAAAGAAGCTTTGAAGGCTTCGGTAAAAGCAGCTTCTGAGCATGCTAAAGCTCAAGAGTTAGAGAAAGCTTACGGTGAGCTGAAGAGCATTCAGGAAAAATTGATCCGGACGGAAAAATTAGCCGCTCTGGGGAAACTTTCCGGTATCGTTGCCCATGATTTACGTAACCCCCTGGGAGTTATCAGAAATTCTATATATATACTAAAGAAGAAGTTGGCGAATTTGCCGGATTCTAAAGTTAAAAAATATCTTAAAGTTTTAGACGAAGAAATTGAAGCTGCGGATACAATCATTGAAGATGTTTTGAATTTTACCAGATTAAAAAATATAAAGTTTTTGCTTTTTGATTTAAACAAAGAAATTGAAAAAATTCTCACCAAAATTAAAATTCCCGCCAACATCAGGCTTAAGAAAACAATCGATAAAAATATTCCTAAAATAAAAGCGGACAAAGAACAGCTCCGGCGGGTATTTATCAATCTGATTAATAATGGAATCGAAGCCATGCCTGAGGGGGGAGAGCTGTCGGTAACTACGGCTTTAAAGAATTCCTTTGTTTGTGTAGATATTTCTGATAATGGAGTAGGAATTAAAAGAGAAGATAAGCATAAAATTTTTGAACCGATGTATTCGACTAAAGTGCACGGGACCGGATTGGGGCTATCGGCTTGTAAGAATATAGTCACGGCTCATCAGGGCCAAATTAAGGTGGAAAGCAGAAGAGGGAAAGGCACTAAGATCTTGGTAAAAATACCCTTAAACCGGTAGAAATAACTGGTTATTATCCGAATATTGGATAAACCAATGGAATAAAGTATTTGCTTGCTGGATAAATAAGTTATAAAATAGATTGTAAAAAAAAGGGGGGGGCGGTTTTATGGGTATCAAAAAAATAAAGATAGTGGTTGCTGATGATAATCCGGGAATTCGCCAGACTTTTACGGATTTGCTTGGCGATGAGGGTTATCAAGTTATAACAGTAGGCAATGGTTATCAGTTGCTGGATTATCTAAGGGAAAACTCGGCTGATATTGTGATTTTAGATTTGATGATGCCGGAAAAAGATGGTTTGGAAACTATCTCAATTTTGCGTTCGATTGCGCCTGATACAAAGATAATAGTTTATACAGCTTTCGGCCGTTATGAGAGCTCGCTTTACGCTAAGGAAGCAGATAAATTTTTACTAAAAACAGAATCTCCGGAAAGAGTTTTAAAGTCAATAAAAGATTTGGTCGAATAAAATAATTCTTTAATCCTCTTAGCGCTTTTTAAGAATATTTTCTGGACATTTCGTTTGTTTTTGATTTAATAAAATAATCAAGGTGGCTTATGGATAGATTTCGATTGTCTTCATCAAAATCTAATAGTTTTTTAAAGATTATAGCGGTTTTTGCTTTAGTTTATTTATTTTTAGTAAGCATCGGCCTGATGGGGGTGGCTTTTAAAGGTTTTGGCAAAAATTTTGCTCAAGGGTTAATCCAAACTACTTCGAATCCTTTTATCGGCCTTTTTATCGGCATTCTTGCTACCAGCCTGGTACAAAGCTCATCAACTACAACTTCTATTACAGTAGGGATGGTTTCTTCCGGTGTGTTAACGGTGGGAAACGCAATCCCGATTATTATGGGCGCAAATATCGGTACTACTGTTACTAATTTAATTGTTTCTTTGGCTCATATCGGAAGAAGGGAAGAATTTAGGCGGGCAATCAGCGGAGCCGCTGTCCACGATTTTTTTAATGTTTTTTGTGTTTGTATTCTTCTTCCTCTTCAAATCTGGACAGGGTTTCTCCATAAAGCTGCTCTTTGGATGAGTGATATTTTTAGGGAAGCGGGAGGTTTTGTTTTTACCAGCCCCTTAAAAGCTGTAACCAAGCCGGCTGTAGTCTTAATAGAAGACACTTTAAAAGGAATGTCGTTTTTGCCTGCTAAGTTGATATATTTTATTATCTTAGCTTTAGCTGTAATTTTTTTATTTTTTGCTTTATCTTTTATCGTAAAAATTATGCGTTCTTTGGTAATCGATAAAGCGGAATTGATTCTCAATAATATATTCGGCCAAAGCGCTTTAATTGCGATTTTTGCCGGTTTTCTTTTTACCTCCGTTGTTCAAAGCAGCTCGATTACCACATCTTTGATGGTCCCGCTTGTGGCCGCCGGGATTTTAACAGTCGAGACGATTTTTCCGATTACCCTCGGAGCTAACCTGGGAACAACTACAACTACCATTTTGGCTTCTTTTGCCACCGGCAACCCCGCCGCTATCACAATAGCTTTTGTTCATTTTCTCTTTAATTTAATCGGAATTTTAATAGTATATCCTTTTAAAGCATTAAGGAATATACCTATATTTTTAGCTTACCGTTTGGGTAATCTTGCTTATAAGAAGCGCAGGTATGCGATATTTTTTGTGTTGATTCTATTTTTTATAATTCCGGGAATATTAATTTTTTTATCAAAGCTAATGAAATAAAGGAGGAAAATATGTTTAAGAATTTATTGCAATTTTGGCGCGGAAAGGATTTTTTGAATCAGGTCCTTGATGAATTTAAGAATATGTTAGATGATACTCACCGGATGTTCGATTCTGTCTGCCGCAGGCTTATTAACAATGAAAAGGAAGGTGAGTTAAAAGATAATATTTATTCTCTGGATAAAAAGGTTAATAATTTAGAGAAAGATATTCGAAAAAGAATTATAGAGCATTTAGCTATCCAGCCTTCTGTGGATTTGCCCACTTCTTTGCTTTTAATGAGTGTGGTAAAGGATGCTGAGCGGCTAGGGGATTATGCGAAAAATTTATTTGAGGTAACCAACATTCTTAACGGCCCGTTGGATAAGGAGAGTTATTTAAGTTTTTTTGGCGGTGTCGGCCAGGATTTGGAAAAATTGTTTGATATTACCGAAGAAGCGTTTATTGAATCGGATGAAAAAAAAGCGGCTCAGGCTTGGAGTTACGAAACTAAGATAGTTGAAATATGCGAAAGCGCTATTTTGAAATTGGCAAATAGCGATTTGCCGGTAAATACCGCTGTTGCCTTTACTCTAATTGCCCGCTATTTTAAGAGAACCGCGGCTCATTTAACCAATATTGCAACTTCTGTTATTGTGCCTTTAGACCAGTTGGATTACTTCAGGGAAAAAAGGAAGAAGGTTATCTAAGTTGATGGGGGAGAGAGTTTATGATATAATCATTTTCGAATTTGTAAAATTATTATAATCATTGAAAAGGGGCAGATAGCTTATCCAGCTATCTATTTTTATCTCTGCCCTGTTAAAAGGATTCTTAGCTTTAACAGAATTTAAAATTATGAAAAATGAAAAAAAATTAAACGATGTTTCGGGATCTTTAGAGATATATAAAAGGTTAATTAATTTCACAAAAGATGGTGTTTTTTCTTATACGTTTGGCCAAGGGGAAATTATCTTCGCCAATCAGGGTTTAGTTGATATCCTCGGCCTTGATTGCAGCCCCCAGGATTT
>JAIPHA010000034.1 GCA_021735445.1 Candidatus Omnitrophota bacterium | reverse complement strand
CGCGAAGATGGCCTTTATCCCCCAGATAATTGAAAAAAAGGATATTTTTATCGCAAACACGCTGATTTCTGTCACAGCAACAACTGCGGCTATTTTTGGTATTGGCATGGGGGGTATTATCGTAGATAACCTTGGCCTGAAAGCCACTTTTTATATCGATGCCTTAACTTTTTTTATCTCGGCTATGTTCAACTTTTTTATCGCTAAAATAGAAAAAAAACACTTTTCGCCAAATGACAATATGGGCTTAGGCCGGGAGGTTGTTCAAAATATAAAAAAATCTTTTTTAAAAGAACTGGCCGAAGGGTTCAAATATATTATGGCTACAGATGAGACAAAATATGCCTTCAGAACTTTTTTATTTTTATTCTCTTATTTAGGGGCAATATCTACTGTCTATATTCGTTATATCCAAACTACTCTGGGAGCATCTTCACAGGACGTAAAGGAAGTTGCTTTTATCGGAATATTTTTAGGTGCGGGGATATTTTTAGGGTCATTAATTTATGGAAGGCTTGCCCACAGATTATCAATAAAAAAAGTAATAAATTATTCATCTATTTCTGCTTCTTTTTTTCTTCTTTTTTTTGTTATTTGGATTAAGTATAACCCGCTCACTTTACACGCTATAGTTCTTTCTTTTATTTTGGGAGTGTTGCTTTCGCCGATTTTTATCGCGGTTAACAGCTTAATTCACAACACGACGAAAAAAGCCCTTTTAGGAAGAATCTTTGGCAGCCTGGAATTTATAGCTCATCTGGGATTTTTAATCACCATGTTTATAGCTTCTTTTCTGGCTGACCTGTTTGATCCCTTTACAATAATAACCACAGTTGGTATAATTGGTTCTCTTTTTTCAATTATTTTTTTAATTAACGATGTTAAAAGTAGCCGAACACAAAGCTCCTCAAGATAGTTTAGAAACTGAAAAGTTTTTATCGGCGCAAAAACTCTACCTGCCTGTTTCCCAACATACCGGCCGGCCTTCCCGAATTTGTGTTGAAAAGAATCAAATAGTCGAAAAAAATCAATTGATTGCCAGAGGAGACGGTTTAATTTCCGCCTCACTCCATGCCCCCCAAAAAGCAAAAATAGTAGATATTAAAAACTGGTACCATCCAAAATTAAAAAAAATCCAAAGCCTGATTTTAAAAACTCAGCCCGAAACAGAAAATAGAGAGCCTTTACCTGCTTTGCTTAATTTAGATAAAACAAGCAAAGAAAACCTGCTTAAGACAATTTCTGAAAATGGCATAGTCGGAATGGGGGGCGCAGGTTTTCCCAGCCATGTTAAATTAAACCCTCCCAAAAAGATAGATACCTTAATAATAAATGGTTGTGAATGTGAACCTTATCTGGCTTCAGATTGCCGGTTAATGATTGAAAATCTCGAAGGCATTTTAAAAGGAATTGAAATAATCTCTAAATTAATTGCTCCAGAAAAAATAATATTTGCTGTCGAAGGAAACAAAAAAGAAGCTATAAAAAAGATAAACCTTTTTCTTCACACAAAAAAAAATAATTCTAAAATAGAATTAAGAGTTTTAAAATCGAGATATCCACAGGGAGGAGAGAAGCAATTAATTTACTCGGTAACCCAAAGAAAATTATCCGGGAAAATGCTTCCCTTTGATGCCGGCTGTATGGTCCATAATGTAGCAACTTGTTACGCTATCTATAAAGCAGTTTATTTTAATCAACCTCTAACCAGCCGGGTGGTAACTTTCTGCGGGGACGCTTTGGTTAAGCCAAAAAACCTTTGGGTAAATATTGGCACTACTTTGTCTGAATTGGTTGAAAAAGAAATAATCAAGTTTAAAAAAATTCCAAAAAAAATAATATTTGGCGGGCCAATGATGGGAGATGCAGTTACCAATTTAGCTAACCCTATTTTAAAAACAACCAGTGGTGTTTTATTTTTAGAAAAATTACCTAAAGAGGAAGAGGAATCAGCTTGTATAAGATGCGGCCGTTGCGTAAATTATTGTCCGATGAACCTCGTTCCGCTTGAATATGCAAAGATGGCAAAAAATAAAAAGTATCAGGGGTTAAAAAGTTACTATATAAAAGATTGCATCGAATGCGGCTCCTGTAGCTATATCTGCCCGGCTAATATCCCGATTCTAGATTATATAAAATTGGGAAAGGAGAAAATAAAGTGACTGAACAAATGAAGTTAAAAATTAGCGGATCGCCTCACCTAAAGAATAAAGCAAAAACTCCCCATATCATGCTTGATGTGATAATAGGGCTTTTACCGGTTATCGGCGCTTCGATATATTTTTTTGGATTTTCTGCGCTTATTTTGATTTGCAATTGCACAGTGACGGCTATCGTAACCGAACGGTTTATAAATCTAATCAGAAAAAGAAAAAGTACTATTAGAGATTATAGCGCTGCGCTTACCGGTATTTTAGTCGCTTTGATTTTACCGCCTTCAATTAGTTGGTATGGAGCCACAATCGGCACTGTTTTTGCCATATTGGTAGGTAAACATTTATTTGGAGGGTTAGGCTCGAACATCTTTAATCCGGCTCTGGTAGGCCGGGCGTTCTTAGCGGCTGCTTATCCCAAAGCGCTTACCACCTATGTCAAACCAGGTTGGTCTGATACAGTTAGCGAAGCAACACCTTTAATGCTGCAAAAGTTTAGCGGTGAATCAACCTCTTTAGGCCAACTATTTCTTGGAAATGTCTCCGGAAGCTTAGGCGAGACTTCAGCGCTTTGCTTATTGATTGGAGGATTTTACCTTCTTATCCGCAGAAGCGCCGGTTGGCGGATACCGGTCAGTTTATTGTTTTTGGTAACCGTAATTTCAACTGGAGGATATTTGGTTAAGCCGGGCCTGGGGTCGCCCTTATTCCATCTTTTATCCGGAGGAATGCTCCTGGGGGCTTTTTTTATGGCAACCGATCCGGTCACAACTCCAACCACAAAAAAAGGAAAATTTATTTTTGGAGGAGCTTGCGCCGTCTTGATTATGGTAATAAGATATTTTAGTAATTTACCGGAAGGCGTAATGTATGCAATTCTTTTTACTAACGCAACCGTACCTTTAATTAACCGCTACACCCGTCCGAAATCATTCGGCCTAAGGAGAGAAGATGAAGCAAATATTTAAAATTTGTGCGGTTTTAACTTCAATTTGTGCAATTTGTGCATTTCTTTTAGCTTTAACTCACAATGCAGCTATCGGTAAAATAGAAGAAAATCAAAAAAAAGCGATACAGGAATCGATTAATAAATTAGCTCCGAAAACAACACGGCAAGAAAAAATTAAGGTTAATAATACTTTACTTTGGAAGCTTTATAAAGATAATGCTTTGATTGGCTATGCTGCTATTGCTTCGGGACAAGGCTATGGCGGTGAGATCGAAATAATGACAGTAACCGGGCCGAAATTAGAAAAGATAAAAGGAATTGAAATAATTAAATCTAACGAAACTCCGGGATTAGGCTCTAAAATCAGCCAAAAACCATTTAAAGCCCAGTTTGAAAATTTAGACGTCACAACTCCAATTACTTATAGCAAAACCGAGCCAAAGAAACCAGGCCAAATTCAAACAATAACCGGAGCCACAATTTCATCAAAATCTGTAGTTGAGATATTAAACAAAAAAATAAAAGCATTAAGGGTAAATATTCAATGAAGAAAAAAGAGTTACTAAAGGGGCTTTGGAGCCAACACCCCATTTATCGTCAGCTTTTGGGAATGTGCCCTACCCTTGCAGTCACAACTACCGCGATAAACGGTATAGCCATGGGATTGGCGGTTATCTTTGTCCTTTTTTTCTCAGAGTTTGTTGTTGCTTCAATCAAAAGAATAGTTCCCCATCAAGTCAGGATAGCGGTTTATACTGTAATAATAGCTACTTTTGTAACTATTGTTGATATTTTTCTAAAAGCACAATTTCCCCAAATAAGCAAAAATCTTGGCCCTTATGTACCGTTAATTATTGTAAATTGTATAATCCTGGGCCGCTGTGAAGCTTTCGCATCAAAAAATAAACTATCTAACTCCCTTTTGGACGCTCTGGGGATGGGGGTTGGGTTTTGCTGGGGGCTTTTTGTTTTAGGCTCAATCCGCGAACTTTTAGGTGCGGGAGAAATCCTGGGCCAAAGGTTATTACCGCTTAATTTTGATCCTTTGGTTGTAATGATTTTACCGGCAGGGGCATTTCTTGTTTTAGGGTTTTTAGTAGCGCTTATGAACCAGGTTGAACGATGGAAAATTTAATTTTAATTTTTATCTCAACAATCTTAATCAACAATGTTGTTTTAACTTATTTTTTGGGGATTTGTCCTTTTTTGGGTGTATCGGGAAAAATGGAGTCAGCCTTGGGGATGGGGATGGCGGTAACTTTTGTTATGACCCTGGCTACTTCAATCAGCTGGTTGATTTATTACCTGGTTTTAGAAAGGTTTGGATTAACCTTTCTTGAATATGTCGTTTTTATTTTAATTATCGCTTCGCTTGTCCAGATTGTTGAAATGTTTATTAAAA
The DNA here is from genome assembly GCA_021735445.1 of Candidatus Omnitrophota bacterium. Lineage (GTDB taxonomy): Bacteria > Omnitrophota > Gorgyraeia > Duberdicusellales > 4484-171 > PXAH01. The sequence goes on along the minus strand of JAIPHA010000034.1, from coordinate 1,319 downwards.
AATACTCAAAAAACTTATACCAATCACTAGGAATATACCTCCCTTTAATTACCAGTAACTGTGCAATTTTAGGAGTAGCTCTTTTCATGATTGTAAAAGAATATTCTTTTTTAGAATCAGTAGTATTTGGTTTCTCAGGCGGTTTAGGTTTTTCTTTGGTTTTAATGGTTATGGCCGGAATTCGGGAAGAATTGGATTTTGCAGATATTCCTGAAACATTTAAAGGCGCGCCGCTTACCTTAATTACAGCTGGAATCCTGGCTTTGATCTTTATGGGTTTTTCCGGCCTGGGAGGAGGCTGATGAATCAAGTAATTACCGCAACAGCTGCTTTAGGCGCAATCGGCCTGATCTTTTCTCTTTTTCTAGCGCTTCTAAATCGAAAACTTAGAGTCAAGCAAGATCCCCAAGTTGCAAAAATTACAAGCATTCTACCCGGCTTAAATTGCGGAGCCTGTGGTTTCAGCAGTTGTCAAGCCTATGCTCAGGCAATTGTAGAAAAACCGGAAGAATTTAAAGCCTGCCGTGCTGCCGATAAAGACGCCAATCGAAAAATATCAGAAATGCTGGGCCAGGACAATAACTTTAACAAAGAAAAAAAATATTTAGTTGTCTGTCGCTGCAGTGCAGATGATAAAGATAAGAAAGTAACTTCCCAATACCAGGGTTTAAAAAATTGCCAATCTGCTGATCTTAGCGGAGGGGCTCTTGACTGCGTGTATGGCTGCCTGGGGCTTGGGGATTGCCAAAAAATTTGCCCTACCGGGGCGATAACCATAAAAAACAAGAAAGTCTATATTGATCAAAAAAAATGCATTCTTTGCAGCAAGTGTATAAAAGCCTGTCCGCGCAATCTTTTTAAAATGATTCCCAAAAAAGACTTCGGAAACTATTTCGTCGGTTGCCAGAATAAAGACAAGCTAAAAGAAGTAAAGGATGTCTGCGCCAGGGGCTGTATAACCTGCGGGCTATGTGCCCGGGTAGACAATTCTCCCTATTATTTAAAAGAAAACTTATCTGAAATAAATTATGAGCAAGTCCAGGAGAAGAAACCTTTAGAAGAAGGTAAAAACAAATGCCCGACAAAATGCATCGACAACTTTTAACTAAGATGTGTTTTGAGTTTAGAGTTTAATATTCTGGATTTATTTGTACTATTCATAGCTAATGTTGACAAACGGAAGAAACAAATTTTTGAGCGCTCTATGATTTTAACAGTAAAATGCCGTTAAAAAAATCGACGAGCCGCGGAGCGCTGGGAGGAGATTTTTAGGCATTTTTCTGTGTTTCCAGCTAAAACTTAGAGAAAAAATCATACCA
>JAIPHA010000033.1 GCA_021735445.1 Candidatus Omnitrophota bacterium | reverse complement strand
CGAACGGTGCAAACAGCAACCACGTAGCCCGCTGAAGCCGACGTTCAGGAGGCGTAAGCGGGCGGAGCATTGGATTAAAGGAAAGAATTTATATATTGTAAAACCTGTATAGAAGGTCATCCGAATGTACGGATGTAGGCTTTTTTCATAAAATACTCTCCTCAAAGTAGTGACACTATAATTCTGAACATGCTCAATTTCCAAAAGTAAACAAGGTAATATTCTTTAGTTTTATATTTATTTCCTTTTGCATTACTACTTTATAAAATCAAAATAAACCGCAAGAAACAACGCAACAGCAGATACCACAAAAATAAAAAAATAATTTATCCGTTCTTTTTCAGATTTTAAACTGCAAAGTATCCCAGCAATCAGATTATATTCTTGGACAGAAAGTGGCTTTTGGCCCCTGGTTTTTTCAACCAGATTTTCTCCATCAATAAGATTAGATAGCCTACGGTTGGCATTAAATTTATAAATAAAAAATAATAAAAATCCACCAACCCCAACATACCAAGCAATCTTTCCGTATAGGGGGTTAATGTTCATTAAAACCGTTACAACACGAATAGCAACAGTCGCAATGAGCCCAATAATAAAAAATATCCAGGAAACAAAAGAATTACTGCAGTTCTTTTTTTGAAAACAATTTAAACATCTCTTATCTTCCATCCTCTATGCTCCAGTATGTTTTAGCTTTCATCCTTGCTATGACGATATTTTATGACCCTTACCTTCTCCAATGTTACTAACCCTTCTGTTACCACCTGATCAATGAATGGCAATAATTTATTCAAGTTTTCTTCTGTATCAACTAATTCGATAACAATCGGTAAATCTTCGGAAATTCTTAAGATTTTTGCAGAATGCATCCGGCTATCGGCACCAAAACCCATCTGTCCTTTTAAAACTGTAGCCCCGGCTAAATGAAGCTCTCGAGCTTTAAACACAATTTGCTCATAGAGTAGCTTACCTTTATACTTATCAGACTCCCCAATAAAAATTCTTAACAACATCCCTTGTTCCGGCAGCTTCATTTCTTCCCCCTATTTTAAAATTCCCAAAAATAATTTAGAAATAAAAAATCCGATAAAAACTAAACTAATCCCTAGAAATAAACTTAGCACAACATTGAAAAAAACAAACCAATATTCTCCATCTCTTAATAAATGAAAATTTTCCAAAGAAAATGTGGAAAAAGTTGTAAAAGAACCTAATAGCCCAATAAATATAAATAGCTTTAAATTTTGAGAAATCGCTATCGAATCAAATATTCCCCAAAAAAGACCGATCAATAAAGAACCAACCAGATTAACACTTAAAGTTCCCCAGGGAAAACCGCCGCTAAAAAATCTATAGGTCAATCCAGACACCCAATACCTAAGCAGCGCCCCGGCCGCTCCTCCTATTGCAATATTAAATAACTTTAACACTCCACCACTTCCTTAATATTAATTCATCACCTTACTTTAAAAAACATTGTAGAAAACTTTTTTTATTTTTTGGTATTTGTTTTGGGAGTAACTGGTGGTAGAAAAACTACCTAAAGCGTCTGGGAGTTGTTTCTTGCCATAAATGCGAAATGATCGAAATATTTTCTCCAGAGTAATTCAGATGATAAAAACTCATTTTTTCCATAAAAGAAATCAACTAAACTTTCGCGTACTCTAGAAAGTTCTTTAAGCCGCGGGTACTTACTTAGAGAAGAAATAGTGATGTCAATTAGTTCCAAAGCCCTATTAAACGCTTTTTGAGATAAATCTTCTTTACCCTTCTTTTTCCAATTTAAAGCTCTGCTGACTTCACTGCCGATATTCGCCATCTGTTCTGCTAACGGCATCTCAGCCCAGCGTCCACCAGCAAGTCCTTTATGCTGAATATTCACTCCTTTACCCACTTGTTTACAATATTTATGATTTTAACCCGGATATCTTTTGAATCAACGCCTCTTGTCTTATTTTCCCGGGAAGGCCGCAGATTTATCATAGAATCAAATTCTATAAAATCATCCCCCTCAAGCTCCGGATAGAAATTAATACCCCAAAGGCTATTTTGCTTAGAACCATTTTCTAACAATAATGCTTCTAAATCTGAATGGAGCTCTGCGTCAATCGCAACTAATTCACGGTCAACGTCGACTACTGCCTTAACTAAGTCACCAAAAGTTGCCTGAGCTATCTTTTTTAATTCATTTGTGGTTATCATATCCTTTAATATTTTCATGTTTGCCCCCCACTGTCAGCCTATGCGGCTATTATTTAGTTTACCCGAAAAACCGAATCCAGTCTACACAAAAAAAATCCCCTCTTAGAGAAAAAGGGGGCACCTATTTTATCTTCCTTAGCTCGGTACCACCCCTTTTTTTCTTTGACATAGAAAGCCCTATGTCAAATCGAAAAACTTTTTTATTATTTAAATAAAACTGTTTTTATTCTCTTCAACAGAGCTTTTAATTGATGTATTGTTTTAACCTGAATCAGTGTTTCCGCAATTATACGAGGTCGTAGATAAAAACCAATAAATGCCTTCTTAAGGTATGCCGCCAATAAATTCTCATCTATATCAGAAACTCCGGGAACAATCTGATAATAAAGAAATTTATCCCATTCTATGCGTTCTGTATTAATATTTTTTTTCCAGTCATTATATATACTACTGCCGGGAAGCGGCATAACCGGCGAAAAACTGGCTTTATCAAGCTTCAATTTCCTCGAAAAAGAAAGCGTCTGCTCTAGATCCTCAACCGTTTCCCCCGGATACCCTATAAGAAAAAAACCGGTAACCTGAATTTTAGTCAGTTTTTTTACCATCGAAACCTTTTTTTCTATTTCGTCAAGAGTTATGCTTTTGTTCATTTTCTTCAGAACCCGTTTTGAGCCAGACTCTATACCGAACGCGAAAGAATAACACCCGGACTTTTCCATAGCCTTAAGCATTTCCTTATCAATTTTATCTGCCCTTATCCCGTTGGGACAAGCCCACCAAATATTTAGTCCTCGCTCGGAAATACCGCGGCAGAACTCTAACACATAATCTTTTTTGATAGTAAAATTATCGTCCTCTATATGAAACTCTTTGATTCCGTATTTTTTGTCAAGGCATTCCATCTCATCAAGAACATTTTTAACGCTTCGCTGCCTAATTCTTTTTCCGAATATTTTAGATACGGTGCAAAAAGTGCAGGGATATGGACACCCTCTTGAGGTAATAATAGGGGCGGTAGGATAAGCCCGTGAAAATGTTCCGTGAGGAGACATCGGGTACGAGCCCGGATCTATAAGCTCCCATCTCGGAAAGGAAAGCGTATCAAGGTCCTCTATAAACTTTACCTTATTGTAAACCAGATTTCCATTCGCGCCCCTGTACACGATGTTGTCGATTTTAGCGAGCAAATCATAATTTTTCAGATCTTTTCTAGATAGCCCGGTTATTTTCGCTATAACCTTTTCAGATTCACCAACAACAACCAAATCCGTATCCGGAAGGCTTTCATAAGTATCCGCAGGATCTCCCGAAGGATGAGGCCCACCTGCAATTATAAGAGCTCCCGGGTAACTCTGTCTGGCTTTTTTCATCATAACCGCGGCATTTACAATACCACTTGTATATACCTGGAAACCAAAGACGTCATATTCATTCTTTCTGACATATTGGTCAAATTCAGCCTCGCTATCGGCGCATTTATTACAATCAAGGATATCTACATGATGCCCCTCTGATACAAGAATTGAGGCAAGATACCCCAAGCCAAGGTTTGGAATAACCGCATAAAAATATTTGTCTTTGGGCTTAATAAACAATATTTTTTTCATAAACTAAAAAAATTTAACACTTTCACTGTTCATAGTAAATTTTTTAATGGATTGCAAGGCAAGACGCTTGCCTGACCGACAAACAGATGCATTATCACAGGCGGGGCTTTTTATTTTCAAAATAAATTAAAGAAAAAGATTTTATAAGATCCCGCATGTTCTGAACATGAGACAAGCTGGTCGTCTGTTTTGATTTCATGGCTTCTCGAGCCAATTGATGAAGTAGTTGTAGTTCTCGGCTATATTTGTCCTGAAGGGTTTTGCTGTTAGCTTCGGCTGGTTTTATTCTTTGCGTCATGAAATATTGAAAAACTATATCCTGTATTTTTATCGCGTGAGCTTCTTTGTTGTCAACCCATCGAATCAATTGGTTGTAATCAACCGGGGATTCTTTGGATAATTGATTGATCATCTTCATTGATTTTTCTACAGTAGTAATGTGTTCTTTAATCATTTCAACTCTTTGCTGGTCATTGTAAATGCCGCAGGGTATTTCGCAATGGGCATAGGCTGATGAATGAATAGCAAATACCATCAGAAAAACGGTTATAAATATTTTTAATTTCTTATACATCTAGCCACCTCCTTTACCATGAATTATCCCGGACACAATAGTTAATTATTTACTTTTTTTATATCCGGTTGAAATCATATAATCAATTACTTTATCGCTAACCCCTTCTTTTCTAAGATAAGCGATTAATTCTGAGTTTAGATAGTAAACTGAATCTGTTCTTTTAATCTCATCAATAAGATAACTGTCAGGAAAGCCTTTTGTTGACATATCAACAATCTCGGTCAACCTTAAATGATTTGGATTCCTGCGGCGGGCTTTATCCATTTTATCGCCAATCAGTCCGCCGGCGATGGCTCCGGTTGCGGCCCCAATAGCTGCGCCGGCTAAGCCTTCGCCACTTTGATGTCCAATTATTCCGCCAGCTAAGCCACCGACTGCAGCACCGGTTGCCGTGCCGGTTTTTGCCTTTTCGCCCATCGAAGCGCAACCAGCAGTCATAAAAATTATTAAAACTAAGCCAATAATCTTTTTTTTCTTATCCATAATAAAACCCTCCTTTTTCTTAGTTAATAATGATAGTTAATTTATTATCATTATCTAAAATATATGATATTTAGCAATTGGCTTTTTCCCAATTTTTTTGACTTTTTTCTACCTCTGTCTTAAATTATTTCATGGTATCACTGATAGTCGCAGCCATAGAAGCGGGGAAAGCGGTAATGATTATTCGCTTGATAGCCAAAATATTATCAGTTCCCCAAGGGCATTTCTCGATTATAGTCAATAAAAGGCCTACCACCAGTAAAGATAAAAGGTATGTTGCTATTGTTCTTTTTAGATATTGGCCCAGATGTTTTCTTAAGTTAAATCGGTAAAAATTAAAATAAACAAATAATGAAATAAATAGCACCGAAATAAACCCCAACAATAATACATTTTCCATTTTTAGCTCTTTGGCAAGTATCCAGGTTTCCTCGGTAAGGCCTACGGGAATTGCAAGAATCGTAGCCCCCACTATTATCTGTAAGACATCCCGGGGTTTAAACTCTACCATAAAAGGAGCGATGATCGTGTTCATAAGTTTACCGGTGCCATCAACTATGGGGATTACCTTATGCAAATATCCACCAATTCTTTTAATTTTATATTTATTTTTATCCATTATAAGTTCAAGCTTTTTTACTATTTTAGCTCTTAGCGGATGATTTTTCAACAAATCTTATAACTTTATATAAATGCAGATCTTGGCCACAGTTGCTTCTGTTGAAAAGGTTATCTAGGGTGTCTGGGTTTTTGGGTTTTGTTTTTCGAGCCATTTTTCAAGAGTTGTTTTAATTTCATCCCTAACTTTTTTCACTTTTTTTAGCTTTTCTTGACCGGCACCCCGGAAGCTTGACGGGTCCAAGAATCCCCAATGAAGTTTTTTCGCTGTACCTGGAAATACCGGGCATTGTTCTGATTGAGATTCGTCGCAAACAGTTATCAGATAATCATAGGAGCGGCCTTGTCTGTAAAAATCAAAAACACTTTTTGTTTTGTTGCCGGAGATATCAATACC
>JAIPHA010000032.1 GCA_021735445.1 Candidatus Omnitrophota bacterium | reverse complement strand
TCTACAGATAAACTAAACTTCCCGGGTCTCCCATTCTGCCGATAAAATTCCGGTTAGTTGTAGCCAGGGCAACCTCGCCTTTATCTAAAATACCGGTATGGCCTCCCAGGCAAGGCCCGCAAGTAGGCGGCGAGACCATAAAACCCGCTGCGTGAAAAATCTTTATGTAACCTTTTTTAACCGCCTCAAGGTAAACCTTACGGGAACCGGGAATAACAATAGCCCTTAAACCTTTTTTAATAGTTTTATTTTTTAACACTTTTGCAGCCTGGGCTAAATCTTTAAGGCGGCCGTTAGTACAAGACCCAACAACAACTTGATCCAATTTTATATTCTTTAATTTACTCACATCAGTTACATTGCTGGGAAGGTGCGGGCATGCCACCTGGGGATTTAATGAAGAGATATCGAATTCGATAACCTCACTATAATTTGCATCTTTATCACTTTTTAACAAAGGTATATTTTTGATTCCCGGGACAACTTCCTTTATATATTTAACAGTTTTATTATCAGGTTCAATTATTCCCGTTTTTGCGCCAGCCTCTATTGCCATATTACAAATAGTAAACCTGTCTTCGATGCTTAAGGCTTTAATCACCGGGCCGCTAAATTCCATAACCTTATAAAGAGCGCCGCTTACCCCGATTTTTCCGATAGTGTAAAGAATTAAATCCTTGCCGGAAAACCAATCAGGTAATTTGCCCGAATAAGATAATTTAATAGTTTCCGGGCGCTTAAACCAGCAAGCCCCTTCTTTGAAAGCAGCAGCCAAATCGGTTGAGCCCACCCCAAAACTTGCGGCCCCCAAAGCACCGTAGGTACAACTATGAGAATCAGCTCCGATTATCAAATCACCCGGTTTAGCTAAACCTTGCTCCGGTAAAAAAACGTGTTCGATGCCGCAGATATTAGTATCGTAAAAATGTTTTATTTTAAATTTTTCGGCAAAATTCTTTAGAGTTTTTACATTATTAGCCGCTTTTAGATCCCGGGCCGGTACAAAATGATCGCAAAAGAAGCCTATTCTTTTAGAATTATAAACCGAGTTAAATTTTGCTTTCTCGAATTCTTTTACTGCCAAGGGCGCTGTTATGTCATTTCCAAAACAGAAATCAACCTTTGCATAAATAAAATCATCCAATTTTTTATTAACGGATTTCTTCTTAAGAATTTTTTCGATTAATGTTAAACCCATCTTATATTTTCTCTATTAAAAGGGAGGCGTTATGCCCTCCGAAGCCTAAAGAGTTAGAAAGGCAGGCGGAAATATTCAACTCCCGGGCCTGATTGGGAGTATAATTCAAATCACACTCCGGATCGGGGTATTGGTAATTTATCGTGGGAGGAATCAAGCTATTCTTTAAGGCTAAACAGCAACTAATAAATTCTATAGCCCCGGCCGCGCCTAAAGTATGGCCGGTCATAGATTTGGTAGAACTGATCGCTAAATTGTCCAGGTTCTTTTCAAAAACTAATTTAATAGCATTGGTTTCCATTTTATCATTTAAAGGCGTACTGGTCCCATGAGCGTTAAGATAAATTGGTTTATCTTTGCCTAACTCTGCTTCGGCTAAAGCTGAACTCATCGCTTTGGCCGCAGCCCTACCTTCTGGGTCAGGCGCAGTGATGTGATAAGCATCACAGGTAGACCCGTACCCTGAAAGCTCGCCATAGATTTGGGCCCCTCTGGCTTTAGCATGTTCAAAGTCTTCTAAGACAACCATCCCTGCTCCTTCTGCCATAATAAAACCATCCCTCTCACGGTCAAAAGGACGGCTTGCCTGAGCCGGCTCTGAATTACGCCGGGATAAAGCTTTGAGGGCACAAAAACCGCCAACCCCCAAAGGGACTATGCAAGCTTCTGTTCCACCGCAAACCATAACCTTAGCCTGGCCGGACTTAATCACCCGGTAAGCTTCGCCGATAGCGTGAGCGCCGGATGCGCAAGCGGTTACCGTACAAAAATTTGGGCCTTTTAATCCAAACCGGATAGCAACATGGCCCGCAGCTTCATTGGTAATCAACATCGGAATCATAAAAGGAGAAAGCCTGCGCGGCCCTTTTTCCAAAAGAACCTTATGCTCCCTTTCGATAGTTTCAAGGCTGCCTACACCCGAACCAACAATAACCCCTACCTGGTAAGGATCAACTCTGGCCAAATCGACACTAGCTTCTTTAATCGCTTCTTGGGCAGCTTTTAAAGAAAACTGAACAAAGCGGGGAATACGCCGCTGCTCCTTCGGAGACAAAAAACCGGAAGGATTAAAATCAGCCACTTCTCCGGCAATTTTACTATCGAAATTTTCGGTATCAAATTGGGTAATCGGGCCGACTCCGCTTGCCCCATTAGCCAAAGAGCGCCAAAAATCTTTTTTTCCAATTCCTACGGGAGAAACTACCCCACAACCGGTAACTACAACTTTTTTCATTTTAAATTGTTAATTATTAATTTTTATTTTTGTTTCTTTTCAATATAATCGATTGCTTCCCCCACCTTTGTAATCTTTTCGGCGTCTTCATCGGGGATTTCAATACCAAACTCCTCTTCCAAAGCCATAACCACTTCCACTGTATCTAAAGAATCTGCTCCCAAATCATCGATAAAAGAACTTTCCGGCTTTACCTCTTCTTTCTTAACGCCTAGTTGTTCTGAAATAATATCTTTTACTTTTTCCTCAATCGCCATCTAAGACCTCCTTTTTGATCTAAATCATACCGCCATCAACTATAACAACTTGCCCAGTTATGTAATCTGCCGCTTCAGAGGACAAAAACAATACCGCATCAGCCACATTTTTAGGTGAACCGAATTTTTTTAAAGAGATCCTTTTAAGCATCTCCTCTTTAACTTTATCAGGAAGGTTTTCTGTCATCTTAGTTTCGATATAACCCGGAGCAACCGCATTTACATTTATACCTCTTAGCCCCACTTCTTTGGAAAGCGACTTCGTCAAACCAATCAAGCCGGCTTTAGAAGCTGAATAGTTTGACTGGCCGGGATTGCCAACAATTCCTATAATCGAAGAAATGTTAACGATTTTCCCGTTCCGCTGCTTTAACATCTTTTTCAAAACAACTTTTGAAGCCAGAAAAGCTCCTTTTAGGTTAACCTCTAAAACTTGATCCCAATCATCTTCAGAGAGCCGCAAGGCCAAACTGTCTTTGGTTATGCCCGCATTGTTAACTAATATATCAATCTTTGAAAACTTGTCAATAACTTTGTCTATCACAACGGTTAGCTTTTCAAAATCCGTAACATTAACCGGATAGAATTCGCATTCTGTAAGATCAGCCAACTCTGCCTTGGCAGCTTCAAGCTTGCTTTGGTCTAAATCAAAAAGGACCACCTTGGCTTTCGCTCTAGCAAATTGAGCGGCAATTCGCTTGCCAATCCCCTGAGCAGCCCCGGTAACCACCACTACTTTATCTTTAAACTCCATACTCCTCCTTATTTATATTGTCTAGGTCTTCTTTTTTTTCGATATTTGTAACTTTCAAGCTTTTGTCTATTTTTCTTAACAGGCCTTTTAAAACCTTTGACGGCCCTGTTTCATAAAAACATTTTATTCCTTTTTCAGCCATATATTTTACTGAATCCATCCATAAGACAGGACTGACTAATTGTTTTAATAAATTATCCTTTATCTGGCTGGATTCACTATGCTGGCTGGCAGTTACATTGCTTACAATAGGAATCTCAGCATCAGAGAACTTAAGCTGGCAAACAATATCCTCAAGTTTCTGCCGGGCCGGTTCCATAAAAGGAGAATGGAATCCACCGGAAACTTTAAGCTCCACAACCCTTAACCCTTCTTTTTCCAACTTCAATTTTAAATCATCTTTATTTCTTTTCTTTACCGAAATAACGATCTGAGAAGGAGCATTTATATTGGCAATATAAAAACCTAAACCTTGCGCTTTATCCTCCAACTCTTTCCTTTTAGCCCCGACCACCGCAAACATTGAAGAAGGATTTACCTTAGCCGCCTCCTGCATAGCCCTGCCTCTGCTTTTGACCAAAACAATAAGGTCTTCTAAAGAAAGGACCCCGGCAGCATAAAGGCAGCTATATTCACCTAAACTTAATCCCGATAAGAATTGAACATTACCGATTCTATCCCTCAATTGTTGATAAGCGGCCAGGCTGACTGCTAAAATAGCTAACTGCTGCACTGAAGTATCCCTCAGCCCTGAAGGGCCCTCTGCAAAGATAGCTTCTGAAACCTTAATCCCGGATACCTGGTCAACTAGATTAAAAATTTTCTTTGCTTGGGAAAAATTTTTATATAAACTCAAACCCATCTGAGGATATTGAGCCCCTTGTCCCGGAAATATTATCGCTTTCTTACTCATCTTAATTTTTCCCCTTCTTCTACCATTGACTTAGGACTTTGGACTTTTATAATGTCCATTTAAGGACACAACTGCCCCAAACAAGTCCGCCGCCAAAAGTATCCAATACTACAATATCTCCTTTTTTTACTTTTGCTTTTTGATACGCTTCGCATAAAGCAACGGCGCAAGAAGCCGAAGACATATTGCCGTAGCGAGCAAGATTGTAATAAACTTTATCTTTTATCTTTAAAGTTTTAGCTACAGCATCTATTATTCTTTTATTAGCCTGATGGGGAACCAACAAATCTAAATCTTTTGTTTTAAGATCTGCTTTTGATAAAGCAACTTTAGCAGCATCTACCATAATCCTGACTGCCACCCTAAAAAGTTCATTGCCTTTCATCTTAATAGTATGAAGATTTTGGTCAACTGTTTGACAAGTAGCGGGCATTCTGGAACCACCGGCGGGAATATGCAAAAGGTTTCCCCTTGAGCCATCTGCGCCTAAATGCGCGCTCAAAAAACTTTTTTTGTTTGTCTGAGTCAATACTGCCGCGCCTGCTCCGTCACCGAAAAGGACACAGGTAGAACGGTCTTTCCAATCGGTAATAGAAGAAAGCACCTCACTGCCTACTACCAAAACATTTTTATACAATCCTCCCCCGATAAGCTGCCAAGCGCAGGTCAACCCATAGACAAAACCGGAACAAGCAGCTGAAATATCAAAAGCAGCAGCATTCCTTGCTTTAATTAAATTTTGCAGGCGGCAAGCGGTAGAAGGAAAAAAATTATCAGGAGTAATCGAGGCAACTATTATTAAATCCAAATCATCGGCCTTTAGGCCTGCGTCTTTTAAGGCGCGCTTAGCAGCCCGGTGAGCAAGTTCTGAAGAAGAAGAATCCATGGCAATCCTTCTTTCTTTTATACCGGTACGAGTCGTAATCCACTGATCAGTGGTATCTACAATCTTTTCTAAATCCGAATTTTTAAGTCGTTTAGGCGGCAAGTATTTGCCTAACCCTACTATCTTGGCAGATTTCATTTATCTTATTTTTTATCCTTTCGTTTAATTCCCTTTTTAACTCCCGCGCCGCTACCCCTATGGCATTTTTTACGGCCTTAGCATCTGACCTTCCATGGCCGATAATTACCACTCCATCTACTCCTAAAAGAGGAGCTCCTCCATATTCGGAATAATCAATCGATTTTTTCAGATCTTTAAGATTTTTCTTAGCAAGCAAAAGGCCTAACCGTCCCGAGAAGCTCTTTTTCATATATCTGATAAAAAGCTTTCCCATGGCTTCAGTACTGCCCTCGAGAACTTTTAAGGCGATATTGCCGACAAAACCATCGCAGACAATACAATCTGAATTTCCGGAAAGAATGCCTTTAGCTTCTATATTACCGGAAAAATTCAGAGAAGAACTTCCAAAAAGCTTATGAGTGTTCTTTAATAGTTCAAGCCCCTTGGAAGCTTCCTCGCCAATATTAAGAAGCCCTACCGTTGGATTTTCTTTTTCCAAAACGGTATTATAATAAACAGAAGCCATTACGCCATATTGAAGAAGGTGAATCGGCTTACAATCGATATTGGCTCCGGCGTCTATAAGCAAAGAAACTCCTTTCTGGGTGGGAAATAACAAGGCTATGCCCGGCCGCTCTATGCCTTCTATAAATCTTAAGATTAATGCTGAAGCGCAAACAACTGCGCCGGTATTGCCGCAAGAAACAAAGGCATCAATTTCTCTTTGTTTAAGAAGCTGAGAGCCAACCACTATCGAAGATTTTCGCTTCTTTCTTACCGCAGAAACCGGGCTTTCTGCCATTCCAATCGGCTCAGGCGCGTCAACAACGGCAAAATCTGATTTTTGCTTTTTTAACTCTTGCTCTATTTCTTTTTTATCGCCAATTAGTATTATCTCCTGGTCTAATTCTTTTTTCGCTAAAACAGCCCCTTTGATAATTTCTAAAGGCGCAAGATCCCCACCGGAAGCATCTACTCC
>JAIPHA010000031.1 GCA_021735445.1 Candidatus Omnitrophota bacterium | reverse complement strand
ACTACGACTTCAAACAGTTTTTAGAGTATCTTTTAACAGCTAAAGATAAGTATCGGTTTAATCTTTATGCGTATTGCTTAATGCCTAATCACTACCATCTGCTTATAGAGACCTTACAGCCTAACTTGTCAAAGATAATGCAGTATATTAACACATCTTATACAGTAAAAAAGAGGGTGGATAGCGTGTTTTCCGTTTTCCGGGTCTGACCCTGTAACTGTCCTAATTCAAATCCTTGTATTTTTTAAGCTTTATTCTATAATAAGCTTTTAAGCAGGATGGTTATGGATTATAGAAAAATCAACAATATCGACATTCCGGTTTCTCCGGTTAGCTTAGGCACCTGGGCCTTTGGCGGGGGGATTTGGTGGGGGCCACAAGAAGACAAAAATTCAGTAGAGGTTATCGATGAAGCCATAAGAGGCGGTATCACCCTGATAGATACAGCTCCTGTATACGGACGGGGCCGGTCGGAAAGAGTTATCGGTAGTTTTTTGCGCAAACATAAACTGCGCGAAAAAATAGCTTTAGCCACGAAATTAGGCCTTAATTGGCAGGGCTCTGAGATTTTGCATGATTTAGGAAAAAAAAGAATGCTTGAAGAGGTTGATTTATCACGCAGCCGTCTTCAAACCGATTATTTTGACCTTTATCAAGTTCATTGGCCGGATCCTGATACTCCAATTGCAGAAACTGCTGAAACCATGTATAAGCTGAAGCAAAAGGGAATAATTAAAGCAATAGGGGTAAGTAACTATTCAACAGATCAGATCTCAGAATTTATGAAATATTGCCCGCTTGATTGTTTGCAGCCCGAATATAGTATGTTTGTGCGCGATATTGAATCAGAGATTATTCCAATTTGTCAAAAAAATAATATTGCGATTATAAGCTATGCGCCTTTGTACAGTGGATTGCTTACCAATAAGTTTTTTTTAAAAAAAGCAACTATTCCTGACGATCGGAATCGAAAGCTAAAATCATTGCAATTTACTGAACCTTATTTTTCTATAAATCAGGAAACCCTAGAGAAACTAAAAGGCATTGCTTCTAACTATCAAAAAACTCTTACCCAGCTTGTGATAAACTGGAACTTTTCCCAAGCCGGAATTACCTCAACTATTGTTGGGTCAAGAAAGCCAAATCAACTGGAAGAAAATTTAGGCAGTATGGGGTGGAGATTATCAAGAGAAGACTTAAGCAAAATAAACAAGATCCTTAATCAAAGGGATAAAAAAGTCGAAGCGATAAAAGAATAAAAATATTTTTTTAAATCCAGAGTTAATTAATTTTAAGAATAAAGGTGGAACTATGAGTTGGCAGGAAGAACTGAGAAAAAGTATTCATACGGTTAAACAGCTCAAAAAGCATATTAGCTTGACTCCCAAAGAAGAAAAACAGCTTGAGCATATTGTAGGCATGCATCCGATGCGGATAACCCGTTATTATCTGTCTTTGATTGACAAAAAAGACCCTTTTGACCCAATTAAAAAAATGATAATTCCTTCTGGAAAGGAATTGAATTTAGCCGGTTCTTACGATACAAGCGGAGAAAAAGAAAGCACTAAGATGGGCGGGTTGCAGCATATGTATCCGCAGACTGCTTTAGTTTTAGCAACCAACCGTTGCGCAGCTTATTGCCGGTATTGTTTCCGGAAAAGATTAGTCGGTTTGCCTACCGAAGAGATGCTCCATAGGGCCCATAAGGCAGTAAAATATATCCAAAAGCATAAAGAAATAAATAATGTGCTTGTAAGCGGAGGTGATTCTTTTGTTTTGCCTACCAAGGTGATAAGGAATTTATTAGATAAGCTTTCTGAAGTTGATCATCTGGATTTTATAAGGTTTGGCACCAAGGTACCTGTGACTTTTCCCGAGAGAATTTTAAAAGATAAAGATCTCCTGGATTCTTTAAAGGCTAATTCTAGGAAAACAAGAAGAATATATGTGGTGACTCAATTTAATCATCCCCGAGAAATTACCCAAAAGTCTGCTGACGCTATTGCCTCTCTAATTCGGGCCAATCTTATTATAAATAACCAAACAGTTTTATTAAAAGGGGTAAATGATGACCCGCAAATTCTTGCCGGCTTGCAAAAAAAACTTGTAAGCATCGGGGTCAACCCTTACTATGTTTTTCAATGCCGCCCGGTAAAAAGAATTAAGGAAAATTTTCAGATTTCTTTAGAGAAAGGCTGCTATATCGTAAAAGAAGCCAAAAAAATGCTTGATGGCCATAGCAAGAGGTTTAAGTATGTGATGAGCCACCGGACAGGTAAGATAGAAATTATAGGAATTTTAGAGGGAGATATCTATTTTAAATATCATCAGGCGAAATCTTTTAAAAATACCGGAAAGTTTTTTAAAAGAAAATTAGATAAAACCGCCGGCTGGTTATAGTAGTTTTTGTAATCAAAGTATTTAAATTTTTAAGCCTATGGTATAATAGCAATTAGCGGAGCGTTGTTTAAGGTTTCACTTTTAAAATTTTAGGAGAGCGGTGGATAAGAAATTAAAAAAAGGGCTTTCTCTTTTAGACGTTTTTTGTATAGCGACTGGAGCAATGATCAGCTCCGGTTTATTTATTTTACCGGGATTAGCGTTTGCCAAAGCCGGCCCGGCGGTTTTGCTTTCTTATGTAATCGCCGGTTTTTTAACTATTCCCACTCTTTTAAGCATGGCAGAGTTGACTACGGCTATGCCTAAAGCCGGCGGTGATTATTTTTACATCATGCGCGGCTTTGGCCCTCTTTTTGGGACAATAGCCGGGTTTAGCTCCTGGTTTTCCTTAAGCTTAAAAGGGGCGTTTGCCCTTATTGGTATGGGGGCTTACTTAAGTATAATTACAGACTTGCCTTTAAGCATAGTTGCTTTACTTTGTTGCCTTTTTTTTGTATTTTTGAATTTAATCGGGGTACGGGAAGCCGGCCGGTTTCAGGTAGTTTTAGTTTTAGGGATTTTAGTTGCTCTTTTTGCCTATATTGTTTGGGGGATGAAGTCGGTAGAGGTTTCTAAATTCACGCCATTTTTTTCAGAAGGGTTAGGTTCGGTAATGGCCACGGCGAGTTTTGTTTTTATATCCTACGGTGGGTTAAATAAGGTAGTTGCTTTAGCCGAGGAAACAAGAAATCCCGCCAGGAATCTTCCCTTGGGTATGATTCTTTCTATTTTGGTAGTAGTTACTTTATATGCCTTGGTTATCTTTGTGGCTATTGGGGTATCAGACACTGAAGGGCTAAAACAAGACCTTACTCCCATATCTAACAGCGCCGGTATTTTTGGAGGAAGTATTTTTAAAATTATTATCAGCGTGGCGGCTTTTTTCGCTTTTATATCGACCGCAAACGCGGGAATCATGACGGCTTCAAGATACCCGTTAAGCATGAGCCGGGATAAAATTTTACCTGCCAGTTTTCAAAGGGTAAGTTCTAGGTTTAAAACTCCTTATGTTTCAATTGTCCTCACCGGGGCGTTTATGATTTTAGCTATTTTATTTTTAAAATTAGAGTTGCTGGTTAAAGTCGCCTCCAGCCTTTTAATTATATTGTTTATCTTTGCTAATTTGACGGTAATTTTATTTAGAGAGAGTAAGATTTCCAGCTATCGGCCAAAATTCCGCTCGTCTTATTATCCTTACATGCAGGTATTTGGGGTCTTAAGCGGAGGATTTTTATTGATAGAGATGGGTTCCTTTACGGTTTTTCTTACTATAGCTTTTATCTTTTTAGGTTTTATTTGGTATAAAATTTATGTCCAAAAGAGGGCAAGCCAGGATTCTGCGCTTATTCATGTTTTGGAGAGGTTGGTGGCCAAAGACAGAGAGCTGAATTCCGAAGACCTTCTGGTTGAGTTAAAAGATATTGTTTTCCAAAGAGACGACCTGGTAAAAGATAAGTTCCATCATGTTATTGAGGAAGCTCAAGTGCTGGATTTAGAAGAAGTTTTGTCCGCGAGAGTTTTTTTCAAAGAAACATCAGATGTTTTTGCAAAAGAAACAGGCTTAAAATCGCAAAATTTATTTGAAAAGTTTATCTGGAGAGAGGAGGCTTCCAGCACGGTGATTAAGGAAGGCCTGGCGATTCCACATATTTTTGTCGAGAAAAAAGGTATCTTTAAGATTATTCTGGTAAGGGCTAAGGCGGGTATCGTATTTCCCGGCGATAAGGTGGTCCATACTGCATTCGTCCTGGTTGGCTCATCGGGTGAGAGGGTGTTGCATCTTAAGATACTGGCTGCTATTGCTCAAATAACTCAAAGCCCTAATTTTGATAAAATGTGGAAGGAGGCTAAAAACGGGCAAGAGCTAAAAAGCGTGGTCCTTTTAGCAGAGAGGAAAAGAGAAGTAAGGTAGTCGTTTTAAGTTAACCGAGGAGGCTATGGCACAATTTTTTGCAGCAGTTGATTGTGGAACTTCAGCTATAAAAACCGCTATATTTAAAGAAGACGGCAGGCTAAAATCGGTTGTGAATAAACCTTGCTTGCCGGAAATTAAAAACAGGTGCCGGATAGAGCAAGATCCTCAGTTGCTGGTTGATAAGATATTTTTAGCTTTAAAAGAAGCGGTAAAAAAAGCAAAAGTAAAACCTGCCTCAATCAGTTCGCTCTCGCTCTCTACCCAAAGGGCAACCATAATTCCGGTTGGCAAAGACAAAAAACCTTTAGGAAATTTTATCTCCTGGCAAGATTTGCGCGGCGGAAAGGTTTTGGGCGGGTTTAGGAGAAAAATTTCCGATAAAAAATATTATAAGATTACCGGCATCCCTAATAATCCCATATTTTCTTTAGCTAAGATTTTATGGATTAAAAAGAAAGCTCCTCAAATTTATAAAAAAACAGATAAGTTCCTTTTGCTGCATAGCTATCTTTTAAAAGAGCTGGGTTGTGAAAATTATCTCGAAGACTATTCTAATGCGTCTTTGACCGGATTATTAGATATAAAAAAGTTAAGCTGGAGTAAAAAAATATTAAAAGCTGCTGGCCTGGATGAAAAAAGGCTGGCTGAATTAACTTCTTCGGGAAAGGTTATCGGGTTTCTCTCGAAAGAAGCAGCTAAAAGAACTTCTCTTAAAGAAGGGATGCCGCTTGTATCCGGCGGAGGGGACCAGCAGTGTGCCGCTTGCGGCGCCGGAGCAATAAAGCCGGGAATTTTAGAGATAACTTTAGGTACAGCCGGAGTACCATTGGTTTATTTGCCTCAGCCGGTGTTTGACCCAAAAATGAGGGTTATGTGCTGCGCTCATCTTATTAAAGGCCGGTGGGGGTTAGAAGGTTTTCAAGGCTGCTCAGGTTCTTCGATTCAATGGCTTGATAGAGTTACCGGAGGTGCGGGTTTTGGTAAAGCTGCCCTGGCAAAGGCGAAGGAATCAGGCCCGGGAGCAGGCGGGGTGTTATTTTATCCTTATCTAGCCGGAGCGGCTTGCCCTAATTGGGATCCGGAAGCCAAAGGTATTTTCTTCGGCTTAACTCTTAACTCAACCAAGCCCGACCTGTTAAGAGCGGTAATTGAAGGTATTTCTTTTGAAACTAAAGAAATACTCAAACTTTATTCTTGGTTAGGGATTAAGGTTAAAGAAATTAGGTTAACCGGCGGCGGTTCAAAGAATGATTTATGGAATCAAATCCAGGCTGATATTTACCAGAAAAAGATTTTCACTCTCCTAAACCACCAGGCTGCTTTAGGCGGGGCAGCTGCTTTGGCTGCTTTTGGGGCCGGGTTGGATCAATCGCTTGAAAAAACAGCGATAAGGTTTTCTAAATTGGATAAAATTTTTTATCCTGATAAAAGTAAAAGGGCAAGATATAATAAAATTTATAAACAATATAAAGAGATACATAAAAGTTTAAGTAAAGGCGATATTTTCCGGAAATAGTGCAATATGAGTAAAAATAAAAAAAATATTATCTTAATATTTATTATTTTAATCCCGGCTCTGTTTATTCCTTATGCTCTCGGTGGTTTTTTCAATAAAACAAAGACTATTACCGATAAGGTGGTTATTGCCTGTTGCCGCGGCGAACCGGCCGCTTTGGTTTATCTGGCAAAACAAGAAGGCCTATTTAAGAAAAATGGGATAGAGGCGGTAATAAAAAGCTACCAGGCCGGCCGGTTTGCTATGGATGCTTTATTGTCCCACCAGGCAGATATTGCGACAGTAAGCGATTCAACTTTAGTAAGCAATAGTTTTAAGCATAAAGATTTAAAGATATTTGCGGTAATTGCAGAAAGCAGGGCCAGAAAGCTTGTGGTGCGCCGCGACCAGGGGATTAAAGAAGCAAAAGACTTAATAGGCAAAACAATAAGATTGGTCAAAAAAAGCGCTGATGAATATTATTTAGGAAAATTTCTTTCTTTGCATGATATTAATTTTTCTCAGATAAAGATGGTTAATTCTGCTCCTTCTCAGACCGCAGACAGCCTTATTTCCGCCGGCGCCGCTGCCGGAATTATCCGGGGCTCAGAAATTTGCAGGG
>JAIPHA010000013.1 GCA_021735445.1 Candidatus Omnitrophota bacterium | reverse complement strand
TACCTGTTAATCAAATCCCTTAGGCCTGACATCTTGGTTAAGGGCCAGGACTGGCCCAAAAATAAAATAATCGGCCATAAATTGGTAGAAAAGATAGTTCAGGTTAAAATCTCTCCGGGTTACTCAACTACAAATATAATAAAGCAAATCAAAAAAAATGGATAAAAAGAAATATCTCCCGATTATTGATGCTAATTTTAACCGTTGCAAGGAAGGCTTAAGAGTCGTAGAAGACATCTTTCGTTTCGCGCTAAAAGATGACCGCTTAAGAAAAGAAACAAGAAACTACCGCCACAAATTAGTAAAATTAGTTGAACCGGTTTTAATCCAGGCAGCGATAACAGAACGTGACTCAATGCAGGATTTAGGCAGAGAGCTGGATTCTCTTGAAAATAAACGGGATGGTTTATTTGATACATTATATCGAAACCTGCAAAGAGCAAAAGAATCTTTGCGGGTTTTAGAAGAATTTTCTAAAATAACCGATAGAAAAAATACTGCTAAACTCAAAAATTTACGCTATGAAATCTATGACCTTGAGAAAGAAATTATCCTCCAATGGCCTTCTTTATCTGATAATCGACAAACAGATAACAGATAGAAACAATAAAAATCTCTTAAAACTGGCTGAAGACCTCTCTAAAACTCCATTGGATTTGATTCAATTAAGAGCCAAAGATTCTAATGATTTTGATTTTTTGAGCCTGGCAAAAAAGCTTTCCCGCTTATTCAAAAAAGCTAAAAAATCTTTTATTGTTAACGACCGGCCCGATATTGCTTACCTGGCAGAGGCCGACGGCCTGCATCTGGGCCAATCCGATATACCCGTAAATGAAGCAAAAAAGATAATTGGAGAAGAAAAGGTTTTAGGAAAAACTATCCATTGCTTAAAAGAATTAATCAATACCAACCAAAACCAGATTGATTACCTGGGAATTGGCCCGTTTTTTGCTTCAAAAACTAAAAAAAACAACCGAAACCCCTTAAAAAATAATGAAATAAAACAAATGCTAGCTAAATCCAAAAAAGTAATATTTGCTATTGGAGGAATAACTAGATATAATATAGATTCTGTTTTAAAATATAATATAAAAAATGTAGCAGTTTCTTCTGCTGTTTTACTATCGCCTAATCCGGGCCAAGAAATAAAGGAAATTAAAAAATGTTTAAAAAAAGTTTCTTAAAAAATATTGCAAAAAAAGAAAAAGTAAGCCTATCTTTTTTAGAAAAACAACTAAGAAACAATAAAGCAGTAATTCCCCTAAACAACCAAAAAGAAATTAAAAATCCGGTAGTGATCGGGGACGGCTTTAAGGTAAAAATTAATACAAATATCGGCGTTTCTTCAGAAAAACCTAATGTTTCGGAAGAAATGAAAAAACTGAAAGAAGCCATACGTTGTGGCAGCGATGCGGTTATGGACTTAAGCATTGGCGCAAAACCTTCAATTTTACGTAAACAAATTATAAAACAATCAATAATACCTCTTGGAACCGTACCAATTTATGAAGCAGCGGTAAATGCAGAGAAAAAAAACGGTTCTTTTGAGCAAATGTCATTTGATTGCATCTGGGAGACATTAAAAAAGCAAGCTCAAGAAGGAGTAGATTTTTTTACGATTCATTCCGGAATCTTAAAAAATTCGCTGGAATACCTTAAAAACAACAAACGCACCGGTGGCATTGTCAGCCGGGGCGGAGCCATACTGGCGCGTTGGATGCTTGTAAACAAGCAGGAAAACCCTCTTTATCTAAATTTTGATAAAATTCTAAATTTAGCAAAAAAATACAATATATCAATAAGCTTAGGTGACGCATTGCGGCCCGGGGCTATCTCTGATTCTACTGACAACCTCCAGATATCAGAATTGCAGGTTTTAGGAGAATTAGTTAAAAAATGCTGGAGGAAGGGTGTTCAAGTGATGGTAGAAGGGCCAGGCCATATACCGCTAAATGAAATCGAAACAAACATCAAACTAGAGAAAAAAATATGCCATGGCGCGCCATTTTATGTATTAGGCCCTTTACCTACCGATGTTGCGGCAGGCTATGACCATATAAGTTCAGCAATCGGCGGGACCATAGCGGCCTACTACGGCGCTAATTTCCTCTGTGTTGTAACACCGGCAGAACATCTTCGCCATCCTGATATCAACGATATCAGAGAGGGGGTAATCGCTTCAAAAATAGCAGCCCATTCGGTGGATCTTCTCAGATTTAAAGATGAATGGGAGAAAAATAGAAAAATTTCTGATTATCGCGCTCAAAGAAAATGGCAAAAAACTTTTCCCTTAACCCTGGATCAGAAAAAAGCCAAAAGCTATCATCAGAAGATAAAACCTTCTGATGATATTTGCACTATGTGCGGTAAGTTTTGTTCTTTAAAGATTATCGATAAATGCGACTTACTTAAGTAAAACACAGAGGGCACAGATGAAGTAAGAGACTCTGTGTCTTCTCTACAACATGATTTTACACGCATTCTGTGATATCTGTGATTCTGCGGGCGTGGTTCAATGGTAGAACACTAGCTTCCCAAGCTAGTAACGGCGGTTCGATTCCGCTCGCCCGCTCCATAGGCTAATCATAGTTTGAAGCTATAAAATGCATATGCTAAGTTCTTTTAAATACGATAAGTATGCGGGTAAATCTAACAGGCATAAGCAGTAGGCTTGGCCTTGCGGCCAAGAGATTTTACCGCTCGCCCGCTCCATAGGCTAATCATAGTTTGAAGCTATAAAATGCATATGCTAAGCTCTTTTAAATACGATAAGTATGCGGGTAAATCTAATTAATTATTGATTTTATTTAAATTTCAGATATCATATATTTTATTGTAATTATAACAAAATATAAGTTTCAATGTTTTAACTAAATGATGCCTTTTAAAGAAAATTACAGCTTAACCACTCTCGTTAAAAGGATCGATTCTTTTCGGCAAGGTTATCGCCAGAATATAGCCATCCTTGCTGATGATAAAAATGAAATATCAAATTTACTCGATAAATACTTATCCGAAAAAAAAGTCAATCAACTAGCCCATATTTATCTTGACCCCACCCATTTAGATAGATTCAACCTGCTTAAGTCGGTTTCTTTCTCCTTACTTTCCGAATACAGTTCTACCACCACAAATCTGGACCAGCTGATAACGATTTGCTCTGACCTTTTGCCTGAAACTACCGGCTTAATCAAAAAGTTATTGCAGAAAAATATTGATTTTTCAGAAATATTAGAATTAATAAACCAATTCATCAAAGAGAGCGGCCAGAGTTGTATTTTTATAATCGAAAACTTTCCGCAAGTGAATGAACTTTTCAACAATTTCTACCAACAATTTGCTCATTTTGCAATCTCGCAAAGAAAATGCATGTTAATAATCGGCTCATCCTGCCCGAATACCGCAAACAAAATACTAGGCAATGAATTAAACTTTCTTTTCGGCAATTTTGAAAAAATATATCTTAATAGCAACAATTTTTTTTCCAATTTTCTCTGGCTTGAAAATAAGCTGCATACAGTCTCACCTTCTCCCATTTTTATTTCCTTTTTTATTAATATTATCGGAAACAACAGAGGATATTACCAATTATTTCAAAAAAGGATCAAAAAGCTTTACAACGAGGTTGAAGAAAATGCCATAGTAAAAATATTGGAAAGCTTGCTTTTTAAAAAAGAGACTTATTTTTTTCAAAAGTTCAACAACCGAATAGATAGAATTAGCTACCATTTCAAAGAGCCTCTTTCTGTGGTTAAACTTCTTTTTTTATTAGCCAAAGGTTACATGCGCAAAGAAAGCTTAAAAGAGCTCTCCGGAGCCTCCAGCCGTGACATAAACCACAAGCTCAACAAATTAACAACTCTTAATTATCTAAACAAACATGGCAATATCTATAAGATAAAAGACAGGCTTTTTTCGTTTTGGTTGGCTCATTTCTTTAAGTTTTATTCTGTTTTTCCCGTATTTGATCCGGAAAAAAGGAAAAACCTCTGGCAAATAGAGATACAAGAAGAAATAAATGTATTTAAAGAAGAGTTTGTAAAAAATAGATTGAAAAAAATACTCGAACTCTTTATGACCTTTAAAGACGATTCTTTGTCGATTGATAAAGATAAGCTTATATTGCCCAAATTAGATAATGTGAAGACAATTTCTTATCCGGAAAACGGATTCCATCTTTTAATTGGGGAAGGGAAAAAAATCGTTTTCGCGGGAATAAAAGAAAGAGTTGCCGACGACAATGACCTTCTTGAATTTATTAAAAAAGGCAGCAATATTAAAGGGAAAAACGTTCAAAAAATATTTATCTCTTTAGACCGGTTAACTGATACCGCTAATTTGCTGGCAAAGAACAAAAAAATTACTCTTTGGGACCGGAATAAAGTAAATTATCTCTTAGATATCTACAATAAACCAAATTTTTTACAATACCTCTAATAGATACCGGCTAAATACACTATGCGAATACTAGTACTTTCAGACACTCATCTAACCAACTCGGGCGAAACCCTCTTTAAGGAATTAGAGGATGAAATAGCCAAAAGCGATTGTTGTTTCCACACCGGCGATTTTACTGTTTATCCAGCATATAATCAGTTAACTAAAAAGATTAAAACTTATGCTGTAGCAGGCAATATGGATGATCAACAAATCACAAATAAATTGCCTAAAAAAATAATAGTTAAATTAGCCGGATTCACCTTCGCCCTTATCCATGGCCGGGGCATATCCGGCACGATAGAGCAATACGTCACCAGCCAGTTTCAGGATGATTTTGACAAAATAAATATTTTTGTATTCGGGCACTCCCACCAACCGGTTAACCATCAATTAAACGATAAAATATATTTTAATCCTGGCTCAGTTGGTGATACAATAACAACTTCTAAAAAAAGCTATGGAATTATAGAAATAGAGGACAGCCGGATAAGAAGGAGGATTCAATACATTGGATAAACTTTGGGCTCCCTGGCGCATAAAATATGTTAGCCAAAAAAAAGATTCAGGTTGCCTTTTTTGCAAAATCAATAAGCAAAAAAAAGATAAAAAAAATCATATAATTTTACGCTCTTTGCATTGCTTTGTGGTGTTAAACCGTTACCCTTACAATAACGGCCATCTTTTAGTTACTCCTTACCGGCACACATCCGATTTTGAAAAGTTAAAAAAAGAGGAAATCTTTGATATCTATAAGGTCATGATTAAAATAAAAAAAATGGTTAAAAAAGTTTTACAACCGGATGGATTTAACCTCGGATTAAATATCGGAGAAACCGCTGGAGCGGGGATAACCGAGCACCTGCATTTTCATCTTGTCCCGCGCTGGAGAGGCGATACCAACTTTATGCCGGTTCTTTCTGAAACTAAAATAATTTCACAAAGCCTTGATGACTTATACAATAAACTAAAAAAGGAGAACAAGTGAATCCCAGCTCAAATATGTTTTCTTCATACCATACGATCTATAGGCTAGCTACCACTTTTACCGACTTAAAAAGTTTTGCTATTGGAATAGCGCGAATCTATAAAAATGCTTTTAAAGCTGATAAGGTGACTGTGGTATTGCGGGCAATTAGTTCAACAACATACATCAAAGTAAGTTTCAAGAACCAAACAAAAATTAATAAAACAGGCGGTATTTCAATACTTACCAAAGTCGAGAAAAATATTCTTAAACAAGAAAACGAAATAATATTAGATAAACGCCTGGTGTATCCTTTTACCTTTGTTAAAACTTTAGGCGGAATTTACATAAAAAGAGGCAAAAACCTCAAAAAATTTAGCGCTCGGGAAAAAAAATGGTTTTACTCCCTCTGCGAAGAGGCCAGCTTAGCCCTTAAAATCTTTACACTGTATAAAGAGCAACAAAAATTGATTTTAAGCTATATAAAATCTATATCGAGCTTCCTCAGTCAACACGTACCCACTTCCCGGCTTCACACCAAACAAATTCTTCGCATTTTAAAAGCGATGGAAAAAGAACTGTCTTTGTCTAAAGCAGAAATAAAATCATTAGAATTTGCCGCGCTCCTTCATGATGCCGGCAAAATGAACCTTCCCAAGAAACTTCTCAAAAAACAAAAACCATTGACTGCAGAAGAATTTGAGCTAATTACCAAACACCCTCAAAAAGGTACTGAATTTATCAAAGATCTTGAATCATTAAAACCGGTTATGCCCATAGTTTTATACCACCACGAAAGATATGACGGCAAAGGTTACCCTTCCGGGTTGAAAAAGGATCAAATTCCTTTAGGAGCTAGAATCTTGTCTGTAATTGACTCCTTCGACGCTATGTATTTTGGCCGTCCTTACAGAAAAGGAAGCCCCTTAGAAGCTGTAAAAGAAGAACTAAAAAAACAAAAAGGCAAACAATTCGACCCAAAAGTTGTTGATGTTTTTTTGAAAATATTGCGCCGTAAAGCCATTAAAAAAGTATTAGAAAAATGAAAATAAAAAAAGAGAATCTTAAAAAAACAATTTCTAAATTTGCTAATAAAAGAATCCTGGTAGTGGGAGACCTTATCTTAGACCGTCATGTTTTCGGCCAAGTCAACCGTATTTCTCCGGAAGCGCCCGTTCCGGTTGTCTGGGCTAAATCAGAAAATTTTAAAGCCGGCGGAGCTGCAAATGTCGGGATGAATCTGATAGACTTAGGCGCTCAAGTAACTCTTTGCGGCTTAACCGGCACAGACGAATTTGGGCAACGGCTGCGTTCTTTGCTTAGTAAAAAAAAACTTGCGACCAATTTTATCTTTAAAGATAAAAACCGCCGTACCACCTTAAAAACAAGAATTATCGCCCACCACCAACAAGTAGTTAGGCTCGATTGGGAGTCTAACGATAACTTTCCGGAAAAAATTACAAAAAACATTATTGATAAACTAAAAAATAATTTTAATAAATTTGACGCGGTCATCGTCGAAGATTACGGAAAAGGAGTAGTTAACCCTTTATTAATCAAAGAGCTTATCAGCCTTTGTGATAAAAAAAACAAAATTATTACCGTAGACCCAAAAGAAGACCATTTTCAATATTACCGGGGAGTCACCACCCTGACCCCAAACCTTAACGAAGCTCAAATCGCTACCGGAATGAAAGCCAGAAATAAAAACGAAATAAAAAATATCGGCAAAAAACTTTTAAATAAGTTAAAACCAAAATCAATACTTCTTACCCTGGGAGAAGACGGGATGATGCTTTTTGAAAAGAAAAAAATAAAGCACATTCCCACAGCTGCTTTAGAGGTCTATGATGTAACCGGAGCCGGCGATACAGTCATTTCTTTGTTTACACTGGCTCTTGCCAGCGGAGCTACCAGCTTCGAAGCAGCCCAAATCGCTAACCTGGGCGCAGGCTCTGTGGTAGGCCAGCTGGGGGCAGCAACAATAAATAAAAAGGAATTAATAAAGATAATCAATGAAAAAAGAAATTAATGTCATCGGAGTAATACCGGCCCGCTATGGCTCAACTCGGCTTCCGGTTAAGCTTCTTAAGGACCTTTGTGGAAAATCCGTACTCCACTGGACTTGGGAAAGCGCTTCAGGAGCGCATCTACTCGATAAGTTAATTATAGCTTGTGATCACCCCAAAATCGAAGAAGAAGCAAAAAAAATAGGGGCAGAAGTGGTCAACACCTCTAATCAACATACATCCGGGACCGACAGAATTGCCGAAGCAGTAAGGGATATTGACACAAAAGTAGTAATCAATATTCAAGCCGATGAACCCTTAATCCACCCTTCGATAATCGACAGCTTAGCGCAAGAAATGCTTACGGCTAAAGATTTTTTTATGGCAACCGTTAAGAAAAAAATAGAAGACCAAAGACACGTCAGCAATCCCAATACAGTAAAAGTGCTTTGCGATAGGTTGGATTTTGCTATTTATTTCTCCCGCCTGCCGATACCTTGTTACCGCAGCAAAGACAACAACCCTAAGCTTTACTACAAACATCTGGGGATTTATGCCTATACCAAAGACTTTCTCTATACCTTTAAAAATCTGCCCATTTCTCAGCTGGAAAGAGCCGAAAAGCTAGAACAACTCCGTGCCATCGAGGCTGGATACAAGATAAAAGTCATTGAGACTCATTTCGATTCTTTCGGAATCGACACAATCGAAGACCTGCACCAAGCCGAAGAAATGTTAATGGAAAAAGGATACGCATGAAAAAAACAAAAAAATTAATCATTATCGCCGGGCCTTGTGTTATCGAGGATGAAAAAACTACCCTTAAAATCGCAACTTACCTTAAAAACAACCTTTCTGATTTACCTATTAAACTTATCTTTAAGGCAAGTTTTGATAAAGCTAACCGGACTTCCCTTGATTCTTACCGTGGGCCGGGAATCAAACTTGGTTTGCAAATCTTAAAAAAGATCAAGGAAAAAACTAACCTTGCTATTTTAACTGATATCCATTGTTGCCACCAAATAAAAGAAGTCGCCAAAGTCGCAGACATTATTCAAATTCCGGCCTTCCTTTGCCGGCAAACCGACTTAATAGTAGAAGCCGCGAAGACAAAAAAAACAATCAATATTAAAAAAGGCCAATTCGTATCCCCCGAAAGCACAAAATACATAGCCGAAAAAGTCAAATCGACCGGCAACACCAATATTATTATTACCGAACGCGGTTTTTGTTTTGGCTACAATAACTTAGTGGTTGATTTTCGCTCATTTTTAATTATGCAAAAATTCGGTTATCCGGTTATCTTTGATGCCACCCATTCACTCCAAAGGCCTTCAGCTGAATCGGGAATTTCCGGAGGAGACAGCCAATTTGTCAAACCTCTTAGCCTGGCAGCAGCCGCAGCAGGAGTAGATGGTTTTTTTCTTGAGGTTCATCCTGATCCGAAAAAAGCCTTGTCAGACCGCTTTACAACCTTTAAACTAAAAGGAATAAAAAGTTTAATTCAAAAAATAATTGCAGTAAGAAAAGCAATAAAACAAAGTTAAATTTAAAGGATTATGATGGAGAAAAAAAATAAAAAACTAAATCAAAAGATAGTTCTTAATTGGGCCAAAGATGTTTTGGCCACCGAAATTCAAGGGCTTAAAAATGTGAAAGCAAAACTGGGAAATGATTTTTTCAAAGCAATTGAGGCAAGCCTGAAATGCAGGGGGCGAATCGTGATTTCCGGAATGGGCAAAGCCGGAATAATCGGACAAAAATTTTCAGCAACCCTGTCTTCAACCGGAACATCAAGCTTTTGGCTGCATGCCGCTGAGGCAGTCCACGGGGACCTGGGAAGAATTAAAAAAAACGACATCGTAATAATTTTATCCTATAGCGGCCAAACCGATGAAATCCAAAACCTAGCCCCTTTTGTTAAAAAAATCGGCTCCAAGATTATCGCCATAACCGGCAATATAAATTCAAGCCTGGCTCAATACTCGGATATCATAATAGATGTTGCTGTAGATAAAGAAGCTTGCGGCTTAGGCCTGGCGCCGACTACGTCTACCACGGCAATGCTGGCTGTTTGCGATGCGATTTCGGTAGTTTTACAAAAAATAAAAGGTTTTAAAGAGAAGGACTTTGCATCTTTCCATCCCCGGGGTTCTTTAGGCAGAAGGTTGTTGCTTCAGGTCTCAGACATTATGAGAAAGAAAAAACAAAACCCGGTCGTTGACGCCGAAGCATTGGTTGACCAGGTTCTCTTAAAAATTACTTCCGCCCATGCTGGCGCAGCTACCGTGGTGGATAGAAAAAATGAGATAATCGGCATATTTACCGACGGTGACCTGCGCCGTAATTTAAAAAAAGACAGGGATATTTTAAATAAAAAAGTTAAATCTGTTATGTCCGCTAAACCTACAACTATCAAAGATAGTGATTTAGCCTCTGAAGCCCTTAAAGTTTTAGAGAAAAAAAAGATAGATGAACTACCGGTTGTCGATAAAAATAATCATCCAATCGGAATGCTTGATATCCAGGATCTGATCGCAGCCGGACTTGTGTAAAGTCCCGAATCAATAGTCAACAGTCCATAGAAAAAGATGAAAAAGAAAAATATAAAAGAAATAAAGAAAAAATTGGCTAAGGTTAAACTCTTAATTTTAGATGTTGACGGAGTTCTCACCAAAGAAGAAATAATTTATGACGACCGAGGCAGAGAACTTAAAATGTTTAATGTAAAAGATGGCCTGGGAGTATACCTTCTTTCGGTTATAGGCGTAAAAACTATATTTCTTTCAGCTAAAGACTCGCCGATTTTAAAAAAACGCGCCAAAGACATGCATGTTGTGGAAGTACGCGGCGGGGAAATTCCCAAAGAACGCCAACTGGAAGAGATTAAGAATAAATACCAAGTGGCCGAAAAAGAAATTTGTTTTATCGGCGATGACTTAATCGATTTAGGCATGATCGAAAAAGCCGGCATTGGAATAGCGGTTAAAAATTCTTATCCGGAATTAAAAAAAATATCTGATTACATAACTTCCCGGCGCGGAGGGGAAGGGGCGGTAAGAGAGGTTGCTGACTTGATAATCAACGCAAAGGGCGCAAAAAAAGATATTTTAGAGTTTATTCGAAACCCCCGGTAAACTACTGGTATTGACTTTATCTTTTTATCTGATATATTAATATGCTTTCTGGGAAACGCTATGAAAAATATATGTTTTATAATTAGTTTATTGTTTTTATCGTTTGTTTTCTACCCGGCCGGTTATCCCGGCAACGAACAAACGATAAAAGATTTCTATCTTTCTAACTTTCAAAATGACGGATCCAGTGATTGGGAAATCAAAGGCAAAGAAGCTGTAATTAACGGAGACTTAATCGACATTCAGACTATGGATGCCAACTACTACCTGGATAAAGACACCATATTTGTTAAGTCTGACCAGGCAAAGTTGAATAAAAAAAACCAAAATATTTGGCTCAACGGAAATGTCGAAATAAAAAATCAAGAGGGCTGGAATCTTAAAACCGATTGCCTCAATTGGCAACGGACAAAAAATCAAATAAAAACCGATTCAAGGGTAGAAACCGAAAAAGATTCTCTTTTAGTCAAGGCCAAAGGCCTTGATGCTGATTCTCAACTTAAAACCGCGGATTTCAAAGAAGACGTCCAAGTCTCCTATCAGGAAAAAGACCAGCAAGACGCTACTACGATTACTTGTTCCGGCCCGCTTGAAGTAGACTACAATAAGGGCCAGGCAACTTTCAAAGAAAATGTAGTAGTAAACCATAAACAGGGCAAGCTTTTTTCCGACCTAGCGACTCTTTTTTTTGACACAAAAGAAAAAAAGATTATTAAAATAATATCCCAAGGCCATGTTAAAATCGTAAGAGACAGTAACGTTACTTTTGCCGAAAAAGCTATCTATCTGGCCGAAGAAGAAAAGCTTATTTTAGAAGGCAGTCCGCGTTTAATATATTTTCCTGAAGAAAACGATAACGGTTCTTCAGGTTTTTTTGGAATAGATTAATTTAATTCCCGTTATAAATTTTAAAAAATGCGCCTTTTAGAAGTTAAAAATTTAACTAAAAGCTACGGAACAAATGCTGTAGTAAAAGATCTATCCCTTTCGGTAAGGAGAGGGGAAGTGGTAGGCTTGCTTGGGCCAAACGGTGCCGGAAAAACTACCAGCTTTTATATGATTGTAGGGATCATTCCGCCGGATAACGGCAAGATTCTTTTTGACAACGAAGATATTACCTATTTACCGATTCATCTAAGGGCTAAATTCGGTATCGGCTACCTGTCTCAGGAGCCATCGGTTTTTCGAAAACTTACTGTCGAAGATAATATCTTAGCAATTCTTGAAACTTTGCCGATAAACCGCAACGAGAGGCTCCGGAGGCTAAACGAACTTTTAGAAGAGCTTAATATTTCCCATTTACGCAAAAATCAAGCTTATACATTAAGCGGGGGAGAGATGCGCCGGCTGGAAATTACCCGGGCTTTGGTAACTAACCCTTCTTTTCTTCTCCTTGATGAACCATTTTCCGGGATTGATCCGATCGTGGTAAAAGAAGCCCAGCAGATAATTAGCGAACTAAAGGATAAGGGGTTAGGGATACTCATTACCGACCACAATGTTCGCGAAACTCTCTCGATTACCGATAGAGCTTATTTAATAACAGAAGGCCAAATTTTGACTGCTGGCAATTCAGAAGAATTAACCAGCCACGACCGGGCCAGAGAGGTATATTTAGGCAAAGATTTTAAAATGTAGTGCCACAGATGGCACAGAAAGCACGCTATAGCACGGTTACAAAAGACACAGATAAAAAAAAGAGGAGGTAGACTTGGAAGTAAATGTTAAAAAAATTGATAAATTAAAACATAAATTAGATATAAAAGTAGCTGGAAAAGATTTTATCGATAAGAAAAATAAATTTTACAGCGAGGCTTCAAAGAAACTAAAAGTACCTGGTTTCCGGCCGGGAAAAGCCCCTTTAGAGGTAGTAAAAAAACATCATCAGAAAACGCTTCAAGATGAATTTATCAAACAACACCTTCCGGTAATTTATCAGCAGGCACTGGAAGAAAGTAAAATATCTCCCGCGGGAATGCCTCAGGTTTCTGATCTAAAAGTTACTGAAGACGCCTTAAGCTTTACAGCTGAAGTTGAAACTCAACCACAAATAGAAGTTAAAGACAGCACCTATAAGGGTATAAAGATAAAAGACCAAAAAGTTAAACCGGATTCTAAGCAAATTCAAGGCATGATCAAAAAGTTTAAAGAAGAAGTTAAAAAAATAACCGAAAAAAGCCTTGATGACCAACAACTCGCTAAATGGGCTTCTTATCCAGACATGGATTCCTTTAAAGATGCAATCGAAACCCAGCTTCATCTTGATAGTTTGCAAAAAAGAAGGCAAAACATTGATAATCAAATTAAAACTCATCTTCTTAAATCGGTCAAAACCGAAGTCCCCAGCGCAGAAGTGAAACGGTACCATCAACAATTAATCAACCGGCAAATGCAGCAACTTCAACAACAGGGGATAAAAGAAGAGGATTTAAAAAAGTACAGAGATGATTTTGAAAAAAAATTAGAACCTCTGGCTAAAGATGAAGTAAAGTTTTTCTATATTTTGCGCGCAGTCGCCAAAAAAGAAGGAATAAAAGAAGATAAAAAAATGGCCGAAGCTGTATTAGGCCTTATTTTAAGTGAAGCAAAATTTAGTTAAAAAACAAACCGGATTAAAGGAGGAGAAATGAAAAATCAAGCCTATGTCCCAATGGTTATCGAAAAAACCGGCCGAGCCGAGCGTGCCTATGATATTTTTTCTCGCCTTCTTAAAGATAGAATAATTTTTATTGGAACGCCGGTAGATGACAACGTTGCTAATGTAGTTATTGCTCAAATGCTTTTTCTTCAAATGGAAGATGTAAAAAAAGATATAAATTTATATATTAATTCACCCGGAGGGGCCATAACCGCAGGAATGGCAATTTATGATACTATGCAATTTGTAAAATGTGATGTAGCAACCTATTGTATTGGCCAGGCGGCGTCACTGGGAGCGCTGTTGCTTGCCTCGGGAACAAGAAAGAAAAGGTTTGCCTTGCCAAATTCCAGAATAATGATTCATCAGCCCTGGGGCGGTTATCAAGGAACAGCAGCAGATATTGCTATTCACGCTAAAGAGATAATCAACGTCAAAGGCAAGGTAAATAAAATTCTCTCTGAACACACCGGACAACCAGTAAGTCAAATTGAAAAAGATACCGACCGTGATTATTTTATGTCAGCGGCCGAATCAAAAGATTACGGGATAGTCGATACTGTTATCGAAAAAACTAAAAAAAATAAATAAAAAGAGGAGATATTATGAAACATAAAAAATTAATGACTCCGGGCCCCTCTCCGGTGCCTTCTTTCTTGCGGGAAGTTTTAGCTAAAGAGATAATCCACCACCGTACTGATGAATTCAGAAATATTTTAGCAGATGCCCACCAAGGGCTTCAGAGTCTCCTTTGTACCAAAAACCCTGTAGTTATCCTTTCTGCCTCCGGCACAGGAGCGATGGAGGCAGCTGTTAGTAATTTATTTTCAAAAGGCGACAAAATTATTGCAATATCGGGAGGAAAATTCGGGCAACGCTGGGCTGAGATCGCAAATAGTTTTTCTCTGGATGTAATTGAAATGAAGGTAGAATGGGGCGCGGCTGCTGATTGCAAAAAATTGGAAGAAATTTTCAATAAGAATAAAGGGGTAAAAGCTGTCCTGACTACACTTTGTGAGACTTCAACCGCAACAGTACACGATATCGAAAATATTACAAAAATCGCTAAAAAAGCAAACGCAATAACTGTAGTCGATGCGATAAGCGGCTTAGGCCAGGACAAGCTCCTTACCGATCAATGGGGCGTTGACATAGTAGTTGGCGGTTCTCAAAAAGGATTAATGCTTCCGCCCGGCCTTTCTTTTGTCAGCGTCAGCGATAAAGCAAAAAGCTTAATGAAAGAGTCTGATTTACCCAAATACTATTTTGACTTAAAAAAAGCCTTAAATAAACATAAAAGCAATGACACCCCTTACACCCCGGCAGTTACCATTGTTGCCGCCTTAGCCGTTGCCTTAGACGCTCTTAATAAAGAAGGAATTGAAAAACGTTGGGAAAAATTTGAAAAATTAGCCAAAGCCACCCGTGCGGCAGCAAAGGCCTTAGGCCTTTCAATTCTTTCCAGCCGCCCATCGGCTTCAACTACCGCGATTAAGCTGCCCGATAATATAAAATCTTCCCAAATCGTAAAGATTCTCAGAGAAAAATACGGCTTAGCTATCGCCGGCGGGCAAGCCCAATTAAAAGATAAAATTGTAAGAATTGCCCATATGGGCTGGATAAACGCTCAAGACCTAATTTCTTGCTTTTCGCTTTTTGAAGTTGCATTGAAAGAAGTAGGGCATCAATTTAAATCCGGCAGTTCACTGGTACGGTTAGAGGAGGTTATTTATGGTTGATAAGATTCTCATATCCGATAAGCTAAATAAGGAAGGTGTTCAAATTTTAAAAGATTCCGGGTTTAGAGTCGATTGTAAATATGGCCTTTCTCCGGAAGAATTAAAAAAAGAGATAACCGCCTACCAGGCAATAGTCATACGCAGCGGGACAAAACTTAGCGCAGATATTCTAAACGCAGCTAAAAACCTAAAATTTATCGCCAGAGCAGGAGTAGGAGTTGACAACATCGATATTAAAGCCGCCACCAACCGGGGGATAATAGTTATGAATGCACCGGGAGGAAATACTATTTCAACCTGCGAACAGACCTTTGCTCTGCTCCTTTCTGCGGCAAGAAATATTCCTTTTGCCCATAATTCTTTAAAAAATAAAAAATGGGAAAGGTCCAAATTTAAAGGCACCGAGCTTTACCTAAAAAAACTAGGCATAGTAGGACTGGGAAGGATTGGCAAAGAAGTCGCCAAACGTGCTCTATCTTTTGGGATGAAGGTCTTGGTTTATGACCCCTTTTTGCAAAAAGAGATTGCAGAACGTTTGGGGATTGAATCGGTTGATTTAGACGATTTAATTAAAAATTCAGATTTTATTACGGTCCATACCCCTTTAACCGACGCAACCAAGGATTTAATCTCAAGTAAAGAATTTGAACAGATGAAACCCAGCGCTTTTATTATAAACTGTGCGCGCGGAGGAATCATCAACGAAGACGCGTTAGCTAAAGCCTTGGCTGATAAAAAAATAGCGGGAGCTGCCGTTGATGTTTATTCCAAAGAACCTCCTTTAGAACTAAAATTTATCGAATCCCAAAGCCTGATCACAACCCCACACCTGGGGGCATCAACAAAAGAAGCCCAATTGAATGTTGCTATCGAAGCAGCTAATTCGATAAAAGATGCGCTTTTAGGCAAATCAATAAATAATGCCATCAATTACGCTCAACTTGAACCTGAGGCTTATCAAATTATCCAGCCTTATTTTAACCTTGCTGACAAAATGGGTTCTTTTATCTCTCAACTCGCCGAAGGAGCAATAAAAACCGTGAAAATATCCTACCGTGGCAAAATATCTACCCAAAAAGTGGATATTATCGGAGGGATGTTTTTAAAAGGTTTACTTGCCCGGCAAGTTGAAAAGGATATAAACCAGATGAATGCTATTGATATCGCTAAACAACGCGGAATAAAGATCAAACAAATTAAAGAACCGGAAGAAGAAGAATATATAAACTCTCTCCGGCTTACCATAACTACCGACAAAGAGGAAAAAAGCTTAGAAGGGACACTTTTTGCTAACTCAAACCCGCGCTTTATAAGCTTAGATAACGTCTACTTTGAAGTATCTCCGTCACAACATATGCTGGTTATAAACAACAAAGATATGCCTGGGGTGATTGGGTTCTTGGGCACCACTTTAGGAAAAAACGGAGTCAACATCGCAGGAATGAGCTTAGGCAGGCATGCTCCAAAAGGTACAGCTCTTACGATACTGAATATCGATAACGCGGCTAAAGAAGACGTAGTCAAAAAAATTAAAGCCAACCCTAGCATAATATCGGCAAAGGCAATAAAATTATAAATCATTTTAAAATAATATGAATAATACTGTACTGGTTGGCCTCCAATGGGGCGATGAAGGAAAAGGAAAAATAATTGATTATCTCTGCCGCGACGCAGATGTTGTAGTCCGTTTCCAGGGCGGAAACAATGCCGGCCATACCGTAATAACTAACCAAAAAAAGTTTGTTTTTCATTTAATTCCCTCTGGTATCTTGCATAAAAATAAAATTTGTGTTATTGGCCAAGGAGTGGTGGTAGACCCGGAAATCCTTTTAAAGGAAATTGAAAATTTAAAAAAAGTCGGGATTCCTGTTTCTAAAAAAAACTTAAAAATATCAAACTTTTGCCATATTATTATGCCCTATCATCGAATTATCGATTCCCTGCGCGAGCAAAAAAGAGTAGAAAAAATCGGCACAACCAAAAGAGGAATCGGCCCCTGCTATAAAGACAGGGTTTCCCGCTGTGGAATAAGAATGGGTGATTTTATCGATCCAAAAGCTTTTGCGTTTAAATTAAAAGATAATTTACGGGAAAAAAATCCAATCTTTAAAGAAGCTTACGGGCAAAAAGGATTCCGGTTTAATTCCGTATACAATAAATATAAAAAACTCGCTAAAAAAATAGAACCCTTTGTCTGTGATGTTACTGATTATTTTTATAAAAGGCAAGATAAGAAATTTCTTTTTGAAGGAGCTCAGGGAACTTTTTTAGATATCGATGCGGGAACCTACCCTTTCGTTACCTCATCTTCGGTGGTTGCCTCAAATGCCTTACTTGGCTCCGGCCTGGCTTTTATTAATATAAAAAAACGGTTCGGAGTCGCAAAAGCCTACACAACCAGAGTGGGAGAGGGGCCGTTTCCTACAGAATTAAAGGCGGAAGTGCTCGACTACTTGCAAGATGAAGGTGGAGAATTCGGCGCAACCACCGGCCGGCCAAGACGATGTGGTTGGTTGGATTTAGTCTTACTAAAAAGAGCTATCAAGGTTAACAGCATAAATAGTTTAATTATTACCAAATTAGATGTTTTAGGTAATCTAGGAAAAATTAAAGTTTGCATAAAATACAAAAAAAGCGAAAAAATAATTAAAAACTTTCCTTATTCGTTAGAAAACTTAAAACCGGTTTATAAAGAATTTCGCGGCTGGAATAAAGATATCAGTAAAGTCAAAAGTTTTTCCAAACTGCCTAAAGCAGCAAAAACTTATCTTAATTTTATTGAAAAATATTTAGGAATTCCGATTAATTTTATATCAGTAGGAAAAGACAGGGAAGAAATTCTAAAAAAAAGAAAGGGGGAAAAGTAAAATGGATCTAATTTTTGTCTTCGCAGGGTCGGTGCTAGCTTTAATTTTTTGTGGGATTTTAATTCGTTGGATCTTCAAGCAGCCTCAAGGCAACGAAAGCATGGTGGAAATCACTAATTATATTTTTGAAGGCGCAAAAGGTTATCTGCGCCAACAATACAAAGTGGTGGGAATATTTTTTATTGTGGTCTTTCTGATTTTACTAGCAATGGCTTTAAAAGGGTTGCTGGTAATATTTGTTCCTTTTGCATTCTTAACCGGAGGAGTATTTTCCGGTTTTTGCGGTTTTTTAGGAATGTATGTTGCGGCAAAATCAAACGCCCGTACTACCCAAGCCACATCAATTAGTTTAAACAAAGGCTTAAAAGTAGCTTTTAGCGCTGGAATGATTATGGGCCTTACCGTAGTTGGCCTTGGCTTA
Source organism: Candidatus Omnitrophota bacterium (assembly GCA_021735445.1). Classification (GTDB taxonomy): domain Bacteria; phylum Omnitrophota; class Gorgyraeia; order Duberdicusellales; family 4484-171; genus PXAH01. The sequence continues at coordinate 19,836 of JAIPHA010000013.1, read as the reverse complement.
ATCTTTCTGGCCAGCTGGTTTATATTTTTAAAATCATATTATTCAAACAACCCCCTTCCTTACGGAAGCGACCTTTTTACCGCAATAACCTCAACTATGCTTTGTTTTGGAATGGGCGCTTCAGGCTATGCTCTTTTTGCCCGCTTAGGGGGAGGAATATATACTAAAGCAGCTGATGTAGGCGCTGATTTAGTAGGTAAAGTCGAAGCTGGGATACCTGAAGATGACCCGAGAAACCCTGCGGTTATCGCCGATCAGGTCGGAGATAACGTTGGTGACGTAGCCGGAATGGGAGCCGACCTTTTTGAATCTTATGTTGGCTCAATAGTAGCGGCTATGGCTCTTGCCGCGGCGGCGGGGCTGGGATTAAAAGGCATCATAACACCTTTGCTGTTGGCTACCGGAGGAGTTATTGCTTCTCTTTTAGGTTATTTTTTCGTACGCACCAAAGAAGACGCTACCCAAGATTCATTACTTAAAGCCTTACGCAAAGGTGTTTGGACTGCAGCGGCATTGACTATTGTTTTTTCGTTTTTTATCGTAAAAAATTACCTTCCTCAGCATATGGGTATTTTTGGTTCAGTTTTTATCGGCCTGGTAGCCGGTATATTAATCGGCCAATTTACCGAATATTTTACTTCGGCACACTATAAACCAACTAAAACACTGGCAAAATCTTCCCAAACAGGAACCGCTACTTTTATCATTGAAGGCCTTGCTTTAGGTATGATCTCTCCGATTGGCGCAGTAATTACAGTCAGCGCAGCTATCTTAGGCAGTTTTGCAATAAGCGGCGGTTTTCAAAACTTTACTATAGGCCTTTACGGTATCGGGATATCTGCGGTTGGCATGCTTTCAACATTAGGAATAACTTTAGCTACCGACGCCTATGGACCGGTAGCTGATAATGCCGGGGGGATAGCGGAGATGTCTGACATCGGGCCGGAAGTAAGAAGGAAAACCGACCAGCTCGATTCACTGGGAAACACCACAGCCGCAACAGGTAAAGGCTTTGCTATCGGGTCAGCGGCTCTTACGGCTCTGGCTTTAATCGTTGCTTACCGCAACCATCTAATAAATGAAGCCAGCCGCTTAGAGATAGCTTTGGATTTAGATTTAACTCTGCTTGAACCAAATATAATTATTGGTTTATTCATCGGAGCGCTTTTGCCTTTTGTTTTTTGCTCACTTTCTTTAAAAGCCGTGGGCAGGGCAGCAGCTTCGATTATCGAAGAAGTCAGAAGGCAGTTTGCTCAAATAAAAGGATTGCTAGAGGGAAAAGCTAAACCTGATTACCCCCGTTGTGTAGCCATTACCACAAAAGCAGCTCAAAAAGAGATGGTTTTACCTTCGCTTTTGGCAATTATTGCTCCGATAGCAGTTGGTATTCTTTTAGGGGCAAAAGGTACCATCGGACTGCTAATTGGAGCTTTGGCTTCCGGGTTTGTTCTTGCAATCATGATGGCTAATTCCGGAGGCGCCTGGGATAATGCCAAAAAATACATTGAAGAAGGAAATCTTGGCGGCAAAGGCTCCGCTTCCCATAAAGCAGCGGTTACCGGAGACACCATCGGAGACCCTTGCAAAGATACTGCCGGGCCTTCTTTAAATATTCTAATCAAGCTAATGTCAATGGTTTCAATTGTATTTAGCGGCCTGGTAATTTCATTTACTTTATTTAAATAAATAGATTGGAGATGGCAGATAGGAGATTGGAGATAAAAAAATATATCTGCTAAACTCTAATCTGCAATCTCCAATCTAATAATTTTATGGAAATTGAATTAAAAGATTGCCAAACGCATCTAGAGAAAAAAGAACGCGAATGGGAAAACCTCTGTTTAAGGTGCGGGGCTTGTTGCGGTGCTTTAGACGACCCCTGTATCCATCTTAAAAAAAATAAAAATGATAAATCTTATTGTGATATCTACCCTGAGAGATTTGGGATTAGAAAAACCATAGGCGGAGAGATTTTTAAATGCGTTCCCATAAAACAGTTACTGCGCCTTCATTGGAAAAATGATTACCTTTGTCCCTACAAAAAACTTTACAACCATCTGCCTACTTAAAAAATGAAAAGAATTAAAGGAATAAACCTGGGCAGTTGGCTTCTTGTCGAAGGCTATATTCTCGGCGGCCCGAATATCGCTGAAACCCAAATCAAGCATCAATTTAGAAAAAAACAGGGAAAGAGCGAGCTTGAAAAATTTGAAAATCTTTTTCGGAAAAACTTTATCCAAAAAAATGACTTTAAAAATATCGCGCAAACCAAAGCAAAATACATCAGGCTCCCTTTCAACCAAAAACTGATTGAAAAAAAACCATACGCTTACTCTAAAACCGGCACACAATATATAAAAAACGCCCTGGATTGGGCAGCTGAATTTAAACTAAAGATAATCTTAGACCTTCACGCTGCCTGTGGAGCACAAAACTGTGACTGGCACGGTGATTCAGACGGATCGGCAAAATTTTGGCAAAAAAAAGCATACAGAGATAGAGCTGTCAAGCTTTGGGCTTACTTGTCTGATCAATTTAATGATCATTCCGGTTTAGGCGGATACGACCTGCTCAACGAACCAGTCACCAAAAAAACTAACACAGATTTAATCAAAGACTACTATAAAAAAGCAATAGCTGCGGTTAAATGCTCTGACAAAAAAAACCCTATCTTTTTAGAAGGAAATTGCTGGGCTCAACAAATTAGTTTTCTCGCCGATCTAATTTCTGAAAATGTAAAAATCAGCATTCATGCCTATTCACCGCTTTCTTACACCTATGATTTTGTAAAAGGATTGAGCTATCCAGGAAAAATTGAAGGCCAGTGGTGGAATAAATCAACAATTTACAAATATATGAAACCTTATGCAGATTTTGCCAAAAAAAATAAGATTGATATCCTGGTGGGTGAATTCGGTATCAATTGGCGGGGCGGCTTTTGGGGAGAAAAAAAATACCTTGATGACCTTCTCTCTGTTTTTGATGATTACGGTTTTGGCTACACTTATTGGACCTATAAAGCTGTAGCAAATTCGACTTTTCCCGATGGCCTGTTCCAATATCTAGGCAACAATAATTATGTAAAAAGAGAGGGGCCAGCCTATGGCTGGCAAAATTACCCCCTTTATTGGAAAAAAGAAAAATCCCAGATTAAAAACTTTTGGCAAACAAAAAATTTTACGCCTAATAAAGAACTTTTAGCTATTTTAAAAACCCACTTCGTTAACTCTTAACGTTTCGTTCAACGCCGAACGTTGAACGTTGAGCATTGAACGTCGAACGTCAAACAAATACCATGATCGTACCTGCTTTACTCAGTCAAGACAAAAAGAAAATAGAGCAAATGCTTGATTGCTGCTCTAAATTCGCGCAACTGGTCCAGATAGATATCATGGACGGTGAATTCGTCCCCTCAAAAAGCATAACCAGCCAAGAGTTAAGCAATCTTGAATTAACCGTCCCGGCTGAGCTTCACCTTATGGTTGAAAATCCTTATGCCTGGATAGGGCCTGCCTGTAAAATCGGAATCAAGCGGATAATCTTTCATCTTGAAACTAAAATAAACCATAAACAGCTGATAGCCGAAATTAAAAAACATAACATGGAAGCAGGAGTATCCTTAAACCCTGAAACAAAAATCGAAAATTTAGCCGCCTTGATTGACCAAATAGATTTGATTTTATTCATGGCAGTTAACCCCGGCTTCTACGGAGCGCCTTTTATTCCGCAGGTTTTAGAAAAAATCAACCAATTCAATAAAACTTGGCCTGACAAAAAAACAGCTATTGATGGAGGAGTTAAAGAAGAAAATTTCCTCAAAATAAAAAATACCAATTTAGATTATATTTGTATTGGAAGCGCCATACTTAAATCAGACAATCCTAAACAAGCCTTTTTAAAATTTAGCCGCCTTTAAATGCCTAAAAGCTTAAAAATTATATTGTTAATCACTTTAATTTTTATCTTATTTTTTTCCTATTTTTATCTCCAAAAAGGCTCTTTAAAAAATGTTTTAGATAAAGAAAAAAGCAAAAAAATAAAAATTGCCTTAATTTTTGATGATTTAGGCCAGAGCCTGGAAAGCCTGCATCAAATTTACAACCTAAAAATACCCGTAACTGTATCTGTAATTCCCGGATTAAAATTTTCAAAAAATATCGCCCACATCGCGTCCCGAACCGGTTTTTCAGTCTTAATCCATCTGCCCCTTGAGCCCAAAAAAGCAAACTATTACTCAACCGATAAATATGAATTTATTAGTTCGAACTTAACAAAAAACCAAATAAACCGGTTACTGGCTAATTACTTAAACTCAATCAGAATCGCTATCGGAGTAAACAATCATATGGGCTCGAAAGCAACCGAAAACCGAGAATTAATGAAACAAATTTTAAAAAAGATTAAACAAAAAAATTTAATTTTTATCGATAGCCACACCAGTCCAAAATCGGTTGCTTATCAGATTGCCAAAAAAATGTCTATGAAAACCGGTTGCAATAAACTCTTTCTTGACGCAACAGACCAACCAGAAGAGATGAAAAAGAGAATTTATGAGATGATTGCCAAAAACCAAAAAGATAAGCTAATTATTATTGCCCATCCTAAGAAAAACACTTTTAAATTCCTAAATGATAATCTTAGCCAACTAAAAGAAAAAATAAACTTTATCACCCTTAAAGAATACTTTAGCCGGTAATTTATGAAAAATAAAGTTTTACTCCATATCTGCTGCGGAGTTTGCGCCAGCCATGCAATTGAAGCATTACAGTCGAAAGGCTACCTGGTATCAGGGTATTTTTATAATCCTAATATCTATCCTTATAAAGAATACTGTTTGAGAAAACAAGCAGCCCAAAAAATAGCTAAATTTTATAAAATAGAACTTCTTAGCTCTGGTTACGATCTCAGCCGGTGGAAAAAAAACTGCGCAATTTTTAAAGATGAAAAAGAGGGAGGCAGGCGCTGCGATGCCTGCTTTCAGTTGAGGCTTGGAGAAACGTATAAAAAAGCAAAAGACAACAATCTCGACTACTTTACTACCACCTTAACCATCAGCCCCCATAAACAAAGCCAAACAATCTTTAAAATCGGCAAAAACCTCGCAGAAGACAACTTCTTAGAAATAGATTTTAAAAAGAAAGATGGTTTTAAAAAGGCGCTGGAGATAAGTAAAAAATTAAATCTTTACCGCCAAAACTACTGCGGCTGCGCTTATAGCCTGCAGGACAGATAGCAGATGGGAGATGAGAGATTGGAGATAATAAGATATATCTGCTAAACTCCAATCTGTAATCTCCAATCTAAATATGAAAAAGCATTACTATTCCTACAACCAGTATTTACGCAAAACCTTTGGGGTAAGAGTGCACCGTCTGAGCTTAGACGCCGGCTTTAACTGCCCAAACCTTGATGGTAAACTAAGCAGCCAGGGCTGCGCCTTCTGTAACAACAAGGCCTTCAGCCGCTACACAGAAAGCAAAAGAAAACCAATCAAACAACAAATAGCCGAATCTATCCAGTTTGCCCGCCAACGTTACAAGGCAAAAAAATTCATTGCCTATTTCCAGAGTTTTACCAATACTTATGCCGACATTCAAACTTTGGAGAAAAAATATAATCAGATCAAAGGTTTTGAGAATATAGTCGGAATTTCAGTCTCAACCCGCCCGGATTGTATCAACAAAGATAAACTAGATTTATTAGATAAATTCTCTAAAGATTATAAGGTTTATATCGAATATGGCCTGCAGTCGGTTCATGATAAAACTTTAGAAAAAATCAACCGCAAACACAACTTTAAAGCTTTTAAAGATGCCCTGGAATTAACAAAGCGATATGAAAACATCCACCCGGCAGCTCATATTATCTTAGGCCTTCCCGGAGAATCAAAACAGGATATGCTTGAAACTGCTAGCACTTTAGCTCAAATGCCTCTTTGGGGCCTAAAGATTCATTGCTTACACCTTGTAAAAGATACAACACTAGCAAAGCAATACAAAAAAGGACAAATCCAACTCCTCAGCAAAAGCCAATATCTGGATATCTTGATAGATTTCTTAAAACTTATTCCCAAAAATCTTGTGATTCTGCGCTTAGTCTCTGATGCAAACCCAAGCCAACTAATCGCCCCAAAATGGTTAAACCAAAAAAGCAAAGTATTACAGGAGCTGGATAAAAAACTAGAAAAACAAGATATTTGGCAAGGAGAGCTAGTCGGCTAACAATTATAGCATTTTCAGCTAAACATGCTATAATCCTAACCAAGAGGGCCCCAAAAGGGGACGTTTCCCTCGTTTACAACCTCTTGTTGTTCAATGATTTACAGACTGGCATTTTCCGATATTTTGCGGAAAACACTGTTTCATAACTTCTTTATTTGCAGTAACTTATAACAGAGGGAAACGTCCCCTTTTAAGCGCGTCCCCTTTTAAGCGAAAATGAAAATATTAATTAGTAGGATAAATAAAGGGTCTGTTAAGGTAGAAGGAAAGGTTAAGGCTGCTATCGAAAAAGGGTTAGCGGTATTTGTTGGTATTGAATCTGGCGACACCGAGTCAACCCTTACAGCTGCTTCTCAAAAAGTTGTCAACACGCGTCTTTTTGCCGACAATTCCGGAAAGATTTCGCAATCGGTTGAAGAAAAAGGCTATTCAATACTTTGTATTCCCAGCTTTACCCTTTGCGCTTCAACTAAAAAGGGGAGGCGGCCTTCTTTTGAGAAAGCAATGCCGCCTGATGCCGCAAAAAAAATGTTTGCTAAATTAATAGTTTTACTGCAAAATGAAGTAAATGTTCAATCAGGGGTATTTGGCGCTGATATGGATATAAATCTCGAGCTGGACGGCCCGGTAAACATAAACCTTATAATATGAACCAAGTCATCAGTCACATCTCACAAGTTTTATTGAAAAATATTTTCTAGCATGTGACCTACAACATACAACTTACTTATGCATCCTATCCTTTTTAAAATCGGCCCGGTAACAATTTACACCTACGGATTCTTTATATTCTTAGGAGTATTATTCGGATACCTTGTTTCGCAAAAAAGAGCTAAAGAATCAGGAATTGATAAGCAGCAGTTTTCAAATATATTTTTTCAGACATTAATTGCCGGTTTTATCGGAGCGCGAATTGTATACATAATCATAAACTGGCAATACTTTCTAAACGAACCTTTAAATATTATATTTAGCCGAAGTGGGTTTGTTTTTTATGGCGGAATAATTTTTGGAATATTATCCGTTTTTATCTTATCGAAAAAGCATAAAATTAATTTTTTAAAAATTACCGACATTTTTGCATTGGCTATTCCTTTAGCTCATGGTTTTGGCAGAATCGGTTGTTTTTTCTATGGCTGCTGCTACGGCTTACCGGCTCAATCCTTTTTAGGAATCAAATTTCCTCCCAATTCACCAGCTGGATCCTGGGGCGCTAAGGTAATCCCGACCCAAATAATCTCGGCGGTTTTTTTATTTATATTGTTTATATTTCTCTTTAAGATTCGCAATAAAGCAAAGAGCCCCGGCAAGCTTACCGGTTATTATCTTTTAATCTATGGAGTTTTTAGATTTATTATCGAATTTTTTCGCGGTGACCCGCGGGGATTTTTCCTTATTTTTTCAACTTCACAATGGCTATCATTATTATTGATTTTTTTAGCATCTATAATTTTAAATAAAAAAAATAGGCAAAAATGAAATTTACTACCTCAATCCATTGCATGGACGGAAGAATTCAGGAACCAATAATAAAGCACCTAAAGGATGAGTACAACACAAGTTACGTTGATGCAATAACCGAAGCCGGCCCTTGTAAAATAATCGCCGAAGGCAGCGCTACTAAAACAATCGATTCAATTATAAAAAGAACAAATTTATCTATAGACAAACACGGTTCAACCCTGATTGCTATTTCAGGCCACCATGATTGCGCCGGAAATCCAACCAGCCCTAAACAACATCTGCAACAAATAAAAAAATCTGTTTTATTTTTAAAAAATACTTTCCCAAAAATAAAGGTAGTTGGTTTATGGATCGATTCAAGATGGCAAATTAATAAACTATCCAATCCTTGAATAAGCTATAAATTTAAGTATAATGAGCTATTATGATAAAAATAGCTTTGGCTCAAATTAATTCAACTGTCGGCGATTTAAAAGGAAATTCTGAAAAAATTATCGAAACGGTTAAAAAAGCTAGGAAAAACAAAGCAAACTTTATAGTTTTTCCCGAGCTGGCTTTAACCGGATACCCCCCTGAAGATCTTTTATTAAAAAATTATTTCATTAAACAAAATTATAAATTTCTCAATAAAATAAAAAAAGAAACCGCCGGCATCACTTTACTTATCGGTTTTGTTGACAAAAATGGGCTCAAAACCTACAACAGCTGCGCCATAATCCAGGATAGAGAGGTAATTGACATCTACCATAAAATCTATCTACCCAATTATGGAGTTTTTGACGAAAAAAGGTATTTTTTCCCAGGAGACACCCTGCCTATTTATGAAATCAATAAGAAAAAATTTACCCTAACCATCTGCCAGGATATTTGGGTCAAAGAACACTTAAATACACTGAAAGAAAAAAAACTTGATTTCATTATCAACATTTCTGCTTCACCATTTAGCATAAAAAAAAATAAACAGAGGCAAAAAGTCCTATCTTCTCTTGCTAAAAATACAAAAAGCTTTATTTTTTACTCTAACCTTGTCGGGGGCCAGGATGAAATAGTTTTTGACGGAAATAGCCTAATCTACTCACCGGAGGGGGAACCGTTAAAGCAGGCGGGAAAATTTCAGACCGATACACTTTATTTTAACCTAAAAAAGTATAAAAAAAGGGCAATAAAAATAAAATCAAATAAAATTGAAAACATCTATTCAGCCCTCTCTCTGGGAGTGAAAGATTATATGATAAAAAATAACTTTAAAAAAGCGATTCTAGGCTTAAGCGGCGGGCTGGATTCTGCAGTGACCTTAGCCATTGTTGCAAAAGCTATTGGCTCAAACAAAATAAACGCCCTGATTATGCCTTCTCGTTACTCCTCTCCGGAAAGCTTAACTGACGCAATTAAGCTCTGTAAAAACCTTAAGATAAAATATTATAAAATACGAATTGATAATATTTTTGACAATTTTAATCTAAATTTAAAACCCTATTTTAAAAACCTGCCCACCGACAGCAGCGAAGAAAATCTCCAAGCCAGAATTAGAGGAAATATACTGATGGCTTTTTCTAATAAATTTGGCCATTTAGTAATAACCACCGGAAATAAAAGTGAAATTTCCTGCGGTTACTGCACTCTCTATGGCGACATGGCCGGCGGCTTTAGCGTTTTAAAGGATGTCTACAAAACATCGGTTTATCAATTGGCCCATTTTATAAACCAAAAAGATAAAAAAAGAATAATACCTGAATCAATAATCAAAAAAGCTCCTTCGGCAGAATTAAGGCCGAATCAAAAAGATACAGACAGTTTACCCGAATATGAGCTTTTAGATAAAATATTACACTTATACATCGAAGAAAATTTGGGATTTCAGGAGATCATAGATAATGGCTTCGATGAACAAATCGTTAAAAAAATTATAAAAATGGTAGATGCTTCTGAGTACAAAAGGAGACAGGCTCCGATTGGGATAAAAATCAGCGAACGCGCTTTTGGCAAAGACCGCCGAATGCCGATAACAAACAACTTTACCAGCTAAAATGACTGATGTGTTGATAGGTTTAGGGTCAAACCTCGGTGACCGATGGAAAAACTTAACAAGAGCTATTAGAGAAATAAACACTATTGAAAATACAAAGATAGTAAAAAAAACTTCTTTTCTTAAAACAAAGCCGCACCGGGCCCCCGGGCCGGATTATTTAAACGGAGTGGTAAAAATAACTACGAGTTTAGGCCCGGAAGAGCTTTTGGATAGATTAAGAGAAATAGAAGCAAAGTTGGGGCGAAAACATACTTTTAAAAATGCGCCACGCTTAATCGATTTGGATATATTATTATATGGCAACCAGAAAATAAAAACCAATAAACTAACGGTTCCTCATCCCGGGATAAAAACTAGAGATTTCATTAAAAAACTCCTCTTAGAAATCGAACCAAACCTAAAATGATCACCACAAAAAGCATCGCTAAAATAAAAAAATTAGTAGGAGAATCCAGGAAAAACGGTAAAACGGTTGGTTTTGTCCCTACTATGGGAGCCTTGCACAAGGGGCACCTTTCTTTGATTGACAAAGCAAAAAAAGAAAGTGATTACCTGGTGGTAAGCATATTTATAAATCCCTTACAATTTGGCCCCTCTGAAGATTTTAAAAAATACCCCCGTAATATTAAAAAAGATAAACAATTGCTGAAAAAACACGAAGTTAACCTTTTATTTTATCCTCAAGCTGATAAAATATATACTCCTGACTTTTCTACCTTTGTTCAGGAAAAAAAAATTAGCAAAAAATTATGCGGAAAGTCCCGGCCCGGTCACTTTCAGGGAGTAACTACAATAGTTACCAAGCTTTTTAATATAGTTCAACCTGACCTTTCCTATTTTGGGCAAAAGGACTATCAACAAGCCCTGATTATTAAAAAAATAGCAAAAGATTTAAACTTTGCTACCAAAATAAAAATTGCGCCAACTATAAGAGAAAAAGATAAATTAGCTTTAAGTTCACGTAACGCCTATCTTAGCAGAAAAGAACGCAAGGAGAGCCGGGCTATTTATCGAGCTTTAACCCAAGCAAAAAAAATGATAAAAGGCAAAGAAAAAAACCCAAAAATAATAATTAAAGAAATGAAAAAAATAATAACAAAAGAGCCAGCGGCAAAAATCGATTATATCGAAATCCGTAACGCCAAAAATTTAGAGAAAATTAAAACAATAGAAGGAAAAACCTTCATTGGGGCTGCGGTTTATTTTGGTAAAACTCGCCTTATCGATAATATTATTGTCAGTAAAAATTAGCGTTTATTTGTATAATATTGGTATTTGTTTGCATTCAAAGGAGAAAAAATGAAAAAAATAGGAATAGTTGGCTGTGGCGCGATTGGAGAGGGGGTTGCTCTATCTATCAATAAGGCTGCATCCTGTCAATTTGTTCTGGCTGCTTTAGCTGACAAAAGAAAAACCGCTGCGGCTTCTCTTAATAAAAAGCTTTCAAAAAAAGCAAAAATAAAAAATATAAAAAATTTAGTTAGAGAAGTAGATTTGGTAATAGAAGCCGCTTCTCAGGATGCCGCCTCAAAAGCGATAAAATATGCTTTGGATTTCAAAAAAGACTTAATCATCTTAAGCGTGGGGGCTTTGATAAAAAATCCAAACATCCTGAAAGAAATTCGGGCCAAAAAAATAAATCTCTATATCCCCTCCGGAGCAATATCCGGAATAGACGGCCTCGCCGCTTTAGCTCAAGGAAATATAAGAAAACTAACTCTTACGACCTCTAAGCCTCCGGCTGGTTTAGCCGGAACCAAATATTTAAAGAATAAAAAAATTAATACAAACAAAACAACAAAACCAGTTACTGTCTTTTCAGGTAGTGTTACCGAAGCGATAAGGCACTTTCCCAAAAATATTAATGTAGCTGCTACTCTGTTTCTTGCATCTAAGTTTGACGGGATTAAGGTTGTAATTAAATTAAATCCAAAAATAAAAAGGAATATCCATAAAATAGAGGCTATAGCTGATGAGGCAAAAATAAAGATAGAGGTTGAAAACGCTTCTTCAAAAATGAATCCCAAAACAAGCGCCTTGACAATCCTTTCGGTTCAACATCTTCTTGAAAAAATCTTTTCTTCCTTCAAAATAGGAAGTTAAGTAAGTAAAAGAATCAAAGTGTAAACATGCATAACTACATATCAATAAAAGGGGCTAAAGAACATAATTTAAAAAAGATAAATGTCAAAATCCCCAAAAACAAAATAACCGTAATCACCGGCCTTTCCGGGTCAGGAAAGTCATCACTGGCTTTTGACACCATCTATGCTGAAGGACAACGCCGCTATGTGGAAAGCCTATCCAGCTATGCCCGCCAATTTCTCGAACAACTGAAAAAACCCGATGTCGAACATATTGACGGACTTTCCCCGGCAATCGCCATCGAGCAGAAAAAAGCCGGCGGATCCCTGCGTTCAATTGTTGCCACCCAAACCGAAATATATGATTACCTGCGCCTTTTGTACGCAAGAATCGGAAAGCCGCGCTGCCCCAGATGCAAGCGGCAAATATCGAAACAAACCCCTCAGGAAATAGTCGACCATCTGATCGAATCGTTTAAGGGCCATAAAATTTTTATCCTTGCGCCGGTTATCCGGGGCAAAAAAGGCTCTTACCAGGCTTTATTTAAACGCCTTCTCAAAGAAGGATTTTCCCGGATAAGAGCTGACAACCAAATATACAACTTAGATGAAGAAATTAAAATTAGCCGTTATAAAATTCATAATATTGAGATTTTAGTTGACCGGATAAAAGTATCAAAAAAAGACGAAAAAAGAATCGCCGCATCAGTCGAAACCGCAATTAAATATTCAGAAGGCTATATCTTAATTTATAATTTAAGCACAAATAAAGAAACTTTGTTCAACACCCACCTAAACTGCGCTCATTGTCAATTATCGTTTCCCAAACTTGAACCCAGACTGTTTTCCTTCAACTCCCCCTATGGAGCTTGCCCGGCCTGTAATGGCTTGGGAATCCACCTTGAGTTTGATCCCGATTTAATTATCCCCGATAAAAACAAAAGCCTCACTCAGGGAGCCATTGAACCTTTTCGGAAAGGAAGCAGGGGGTCAATGATGTATTATCGTGCCCTGTTAAGGGAATTATCCAAACAACTCAATATCTCAATGGATACTCCTTACAAAAAACTTCCAAAAAAAATACAAAAAATTATCCTTTACGGAGATGACACGATTTATCTCTGGTCTAAGCCGCATGAAGGCGTTATTCCTCATCTTGAACGAATATTTAACAAAACTGATTCTCAATACCGTAAACATGATATTGCAAACTATATGTCAAAACTACCTTGCCCTGAGTGTAAAGGAATGCGCCTAAAGAATGAATCTCTTTCGGTGTTTGTAGGAAAACGTAATATTTGGGAAATAGTCCGCATGGATATTAAGTCCGCTTTTGACTTTTTCTCTGAGCTAAAGCTAACGAATTCAGAGAAAAAAATTGCTCAAGAAATTATTAAAGAAATAAAAAAAAGATTACAATTTTGTTTGACGGTCGGGCTTTCCTATATCTGCCTGGACCGGCTTCGCTCTACCCTTTCCGGGGGAGAAGCCCAGAGGATAAAACTGGCCACTCAAGTTGGTTCTGCGCTTTCAGGAGTAATCTATATCCTCGATGAACCAACCATCGGCCTTCATCCCCGCGATGATAAAAATTTAATCAAAACTTTAGAAAAGCTAAAAAAAATAGGAAATACGGTAATTGTGGTAGAACACGACAAACAAATGATTGATGCCTCCGATTATATCATTGATTTAGGGCCCGCAGCCGGAATTGAAGGAGGAGAGGTGGTCTATGCAGGAAAAACCAATGGGATAAAACAATCCAAATCCCTAACCGGCCAATATTTAAGCCAGAAAAGAGAAATAGAAATACCAAAAAAAAGAAGAAGCTATCAAAACAAACCTTATCTTGAAGTAATCGGAGCCGCTGAACATAATTTAAAAAAAATAGATGTAAAGTTTCCTTTAGAAAATTTCATTTGTGTAACCGGGGTCTCCGGATCAGGAAAATCTACATTAGTCGAAGACATACTCTATCGGGCTTTAGCAAAAAACATCTATAATTCGCGGCTTAAGCCTGGCAGCTTTAAGAAGATTAACGGTTTAAACAATATTGATAAGGTAATTATCGTGGACCAGTCTCCAATTGGCCGGACTCCGCGCTCTAATCCCGCTACCTATACTGGGGTACTTACCCCAATCAGGGACCTTTTTAGTAAATTACCTGAAGCGCGAGCCAGGGGGTTTAAAAAATCACGTTTTAGTTTTAACCTTTCCGGCGGCCGTTGCCAAGCTTGCCGGGGCGAAGGAACAAAAAAAATCGAGATGCACTTTTTGCCGGATATCTACATACCTTGTGAAATCTGCCAAGGGCAAAGGTTTAATAAACAAACTTTAGAAGTAAAGTATAAAGGAAAAAGCATATCCGATGTCTTGGATTTAAACATTGATCAAGCCTGCCAGCTATTTAACAACATCCCTTCTATAACAAAAATCCTTGGAACTATTCAAGATGTAGGACTGGGCTACATAAAACTGGGCCAGCCGGCAACAACTTTATCCGGAGGAGAAGCCCAGAGAATAAAACTAGCTTCGCAATTACGTAAAAAAGCAACCGGTAAAACTCTTTATATCCTTGATGAACCGACTACTGGTTTACATTTCGAAGATATTAAAAAGCTTCTTTTTGTCCTCCAAAAGTTAGTAGATAAAAAAAATACAATTTGTATAATCGAACACAACCTGGATGTGATCAAGTGCGCTGATTATATTATCGATTTAGGCCCTGGCGGAGGAGAAGACGGCGGCAGGATAATCAGTTCCGGCAGCCCGGAAAAGGTATCTAAATCTAAGAAATCATACACCGGCGGTTTCCTAAAAGAATTTTTCAATTAGCGAGCTTGCAATTGACAGCGGCACAATAAATGATAATATTGATTACCATAAAATGAATAAAATAACGATAATTACTTTAATAAGCTTTTTTTTAAGTTTTACTCTTGGGCCTTTTTCTTTTGCTGAGAATAACAGTTTGGCCCAAGAAAAATTTCAAATAGCATCAGGGGCATTTTCCGACGAATTTTATCAAGCATCTCTATCCCTATTTAAAAAATTTCTTAAAAACTTCCCCGAAAGCGACCTGGCCCCAAAAGCGCGGTTATATATCGCCAAATGCCTGTATCACCAGCAAAACTATTCAAAAGGCTTAGCTGAATTAGAACAATTAAAAAAAGAGCGCCCGGCTGGGCTAAAAGACCAAATTAATTATTGGTTGGCTAAAATATTTTTTAAAAAGGAAAAATTTATAAACTGCCTAAACCATCTTAAAAAAATAGAAAAAGATAGTCAATCCGGTTACTACCAAAAAGCGAAATACCTTCAAGCCTTAACCTATCTGGAATTAAACCAAACCGAAGAAGCAAAACTTAAATTGGAAAAAATTATTAAAGAATCTACCGACCAAAATTTAGTCGATACATCCTATCAAAACCTACTGCAAATTTACAGCAAAGAAGACGATTTTTACAAGATAGATTCTTCCGCAAAAGAATATTTAGAGGAAAACCCGCAAACAAAAATTAAAGATCGTATATACCTTTATCTAGCAAATGCTTACCGCAAAAAAAATAATTTTAAAAAGGCTCTAAATTACTATCAACAATCTCTTAATACCACAAACAATAATGATTTGCGTGACCTTATCTATCGGGGATTAGGCTTAACCTACCTGAAACAACAAAAACCTTCTTTAGCTAAAAGGACTATCGATAAAATAGTCGAAGACGAATTGAGGCTTTTTTTGCAGGGATTATACTACTTTGACACCAATGACTATATTCAGGCGCTGGAAACTTTTAGTATCTACCTTGATAAATATCCTCAGGGAAAATTTTTAGCTCAAGTTTATCTAAAAAAAGCAGATACTTTATATGAAATGGGAAGAATCAATGATTCTCTTTCGGCATACAACACTGTTTTAAAAAAATTTCCAGAACCGGCTCTCACAAATATAAAAAATAAAGCTCATTACGGCCTGGCTTGGTCTTACTTGAAAAACAATAATTTTAAAAAAGCTATAGCGGAATTTAAAAAAACCTTAGAATACAGTAATGACCGGGCGGTAAAAATTAGCTCACGGATTCAAATAGCCGACACCTATCAAGAATCAAATCAATATCAAAAAGCTCTGGATATCTACAATGAAATAATGAAAACCTATCCTAATACCCTTTATGCCGATTATATCCAATTCCAAATCGGAATGGTCTTTATAAAAAAGAAGGAATTGGCTAAAGCTTTTTTGGCTTTTCGCAACCTTACTGCAAATTTCCCTAAATCAAAACTAATCCCTGAAGCAAAATATTATTTAGCTGTTGGCTATTTTTCCCAAAATGAATACAAGGAAGCAGAGGACACACTCAATAAACTTATCAACAAGCACCCTGACTCAAAAATAATCCCCGAAGCAAAATACCTTTATGCTAAATGCCTTTTTAATCAAGGAAAATACCAGCAATCTTTAGAAATTTTTAGCCAAATTATAGCAAAATATAAAAATTTGTCTGTATCGGAGCTTGCGTATATTGATACCGGCCTCGCTTATTTAAACCTAGGAGAATTCGATAAGGCCAAAAATATCTTTAATAAGTTTTTAAAAACATATCCGGATTCCGAATATGTCAATTCAGTAAATTTTTATTTAGGCGGGATATATGAAAAAGAGAAAAATTTTCAGGAAGCAGAAAGATATTACAAAATGGTCGCTAAGAATCCAAAAGACCCTTTAACAAACCAAGAAGCCTTATTAGCATTAGGCCATCTTGCCTGGAGCAAAAATGATTTAGATAAAGCAGAGGAATATTTTAAGCAGGCGATGGCACAACCGACATCTTTTGGCTTAAAAAGTAAACTTTACCTTGCTAAAATTTACCAGCAAAAGCAAAAAAATAAAATAGCTTTAGAACTATACCAGGAATTAATTGATTCCCAAACAGAGATAGCAAAGGTTGCACTCCTTGATAAGGCTTTTTTGCTAAAAGAAACAAAAAGATACCAGGAGGCCATAAAAACCTTCAAACAAGCCTTGGAAAAGGGGCTAGACTCGGCTAAAATAAGATTTGCTTTGGGGATATGCTTGGAAAAGATAAATTTAAACCAAAAAGCCATTCAGCAATATTTTAAACTCATCTACACCTATCCAGAACCAAATCAAGACGGCCAACAAGTAAACTATAAAGTAAAAGCTTATTTTCGAATAGCTAAAATTTATGAAAATCAAAATAATCTAGATTTAGCCCGTAAAATCTATCAAAAAATTATAGATTTAGAAATTAAAGAATCAAAAATTGCAAAAATACGGCTAGAGAAACTTAAAAAATAACTTAATAAAATCAAAAAGGAGGCATTATGGAAGAACTTATCCTGGGAAACAAACAACTGCTTTGGCTTATTTCGCCAATAGTTTTATGTTCTATATTTTCAGTCGCGATCATGCTGGAACGATTTTTTTTCTATTTAACAATAAGCGGAAAAAAAACTGTAGTTCTTTCGGAAATAATAGAATTAACCAAAAAAAACAAAATAACCGAAGCAATTGAACTTTGCCAAAAAAAACCATTTTACGGAACTAATATCTTAAAAGCCGGCCTTTCGCAAAATAGAAAGCCCAAAAAAGCCATAGAGGAAGCTATGGAAAATGCTTCCCTGTATGAGGTGCCTAAGTTAGAAAAAAATCTAAATTTTTTAGGAACTATTGCCCACATTACCCCCTTGCTCGGGTTGCTCGGCACCGTAATCGGTATGGTAAATTGTTTTTATACCATAGAACAAGTTACCCAAACAGCCGGCATGGTTAACCCCACCGACTTAGCCGGGGGAATCTGGACGGCCCTGCTTACGACCGCCGCCGGGCTGTCGGTAGCAATTCCCAGCTATATTATGTATAACTATTTTATTCACAAAGTAAGGCTACTAACTTTAGTTGCCGAAAGAGCTTCGACAGAACTACTCGAAATATTAAGTGGAGGGAGTTACTCGAATGAAATTTAAACGGAAAAGCAAGATAAATGCCGGATTAAAAGAAATGGACATTGTTCCTTTGGTTGACTGCGTTTTTTTGCTTTTAATTTTTTTTATGCTTTCGTCAAATTTTGTGATGGTTCCGGGCATAAACATAAAACTACCTAAAGCAATCAGTTCGGAAAAAGTTGACTCAGGCCCCTTAACCTTGATTATATCTTCAGAGGATATTATCTATCTGGAAGGTGAGCCCTACACAATAAAAGAAATTAAAAATTATTTCAGCCAGGAAAAAATAAAATCTGTTTTCTTAAAAGCAGATAAAGGAGCCAGCCTGGGAACAGTGGTAGCCATCTGGGATATCTGCAAAAAATTGAATATTAATAAAATCGGAATTGCCACAACTGACCAAGAACAATAGAATCATGCCGGTAAAATTTAAATAAGCAAAAGTATGAGAAATAACATAAAAATACTTTTTGCCTTTTTTGCCCTCTCAGGCATAATCCACATTTTATTTTTTTCCTTAACCAACCTAACCCTTACCAGTAAGCCAAAATTAGAAATTAATGTCTGGCCCAACATTCTTAAAAAAAAAGAATTGTCAATCAATACTCAAATAGTTAATTTACCTAAAGGAATAAACTATTCTACCAACAAGATAAGAAAATCATATTTTGCAAAATCCCTGGCTTCCTCCGGCCATAAATACAAATTTGATCAAGAAATCGACAAAGATGCTAAATTTGAGAGCATTCCGGCAAAACAGAGGAAAGAAAATAAAAACATATTTTTCCTCTGGGAAAAGGAGCCCGGCTTTAGTAAGGAAAAAATAATATCTTATCAGGCTCTGGTTTCTCCCTACGGTAAGGTTATCTTGCTTTACCCGGAAAAACTCACTTTAGATTCCCACAAAAATATATCTAATTACAATCGCTTGAAAGAATCCGTTTATTTTTCAAAATCAAAATTCTTCTGGACAAAATTTAACCTTTTAGTAAAATGATTAGTATAGATTTTGCTGCATTTATTAGCGTTTTCTTAGACAGCTTGATAATAATTTATTTTATTCTGTATATTTTTAGTGACAAAAGTACCCTTAAAAAGGGGAAAAAGATAAACTTAACCAAAAAAACATGCGAAATATGCAAATTTTCTTCTTTTTTAAATAGCCAAAAAAGTTATTGGAGATGCCCAAACTGTGAAAGTTTAAATAGAGGTGAATAAGTGGTAACATTAATTGGGATTGTAGCCGGAGAGATTTGGAATTTTCTCGATGATCACGGAGAAACCAGCCTTGACAGCATCACAAACGGTATTGACAAACCGGAAAAACTAATATTAATGAGCCTGGGCTGGTTGGCCAGAGAAAATCACATTATAGTTGCAAGAAAAAATGGCAACTATCGAATTAAGTTAAACGAAAAAAGGAAAAATACAGCTAAGAAAGATTTGGCAATTTAAAATAATCTTTTAAAGCTGCAAACAGATATGATAAAAAAAGGATTTGTCTTAGTAACCGTTTTTGTAATTTTAATTGTAATTTCCTTGCTTGCCTTAGCTGCGATAAATCTTATGCGCCAACAAGCCCATCTAACCGAACATGCAATAAGGAGAAACAAGGGGTTGCTGGCAGCTCAAGCCGGATTAGTGTATGCCTTAGAAGAATTAAAAGAAGGCAATGACCCGAGCGGCAGTGATGTCCTTAATATTAACGGATTGAACATAGATATTTTTTGGGTAAATGATAATTCCGGTCCCGGCGGCACTGATCCGCTAAGAATCACTGTTAACAACTAAACTAATAAAAACCTTCAAAGAACCAGCCTTTTTAATAAAATTCAATGAAATTTATATTGTAATATTCGGAAAATACTGGATAAAGCTTATTAAATTGGGGCCGTGGTGCAGCTGGGAGCACACCTCGTTCGCAACGAGGAGATCGTCGGTTCAAATCCGATCGGCTCCATAGTTTTTATTTTATTTATTTGGACTGTGCCTTAAAGATAGTTCATCGTTGTTTGAGAATCTAATACATTATTTTGATGCGATAAATCCTCTTACGATTAAGCCAGAGGAT
>JAIPHA010000012.1 GCA_021735445.1 Candidatus Omnitrophota bacterium | reverse complement strand
CAGCTGTAGCAGCTGCAAGCAGTATAACCGGCAAGATCACCCATCCTGCCGCAGTTATTTAGAGGAGAGGGGATGAAAGTTATATGTATTAAGTCACATGTCACATGTCACATGTCACATGTTAACTTGTGACTTGTGACATAAAACTTGTGACTTTAATTAGATGAATATGATTATTAAAGGCAAAGTTCACAAATTAGGCAATAATATTAATACCGATGATATAATTGCCGCTAAATATCTGGATTCTCAAGATCCTGAATTTTTAGGGTCTAGGTGCATGGAAAATATTGATTCCCAATTTCCCAAAAAGGTAAAAAAAGGAGATATCATTGTAGCTGGAGAAAATTTTGGCTGTGGTTCATCCCGCGAGCATGCACCAGTCGCTATTAAAGGGTGTGGAATTTCTTTGGTGATAGCAGCCAGTTTTGCCAGGATTTTTTTTAGAAATTCCATAAACATAGGTTTGCCAATTATAGAGTTAGCCCAAGTGAAAGAAATCGGAGAGGGCGTTTTAATTGAGGCTGATTTAGCCAAAGGCGTTATTAAGAATAAGACTGAAAATAAAACTTATTACACAAAATCCTTTCCTTCATTTTTGCAAAAAATCATAGAAAAAGGCGGCCTTATAAATTGGATCAGAGATAAAAAACAATAAGTAAGATGCAAGCAGGAAATAACCAAGATGCAAAATACAGGAAAGAAAAAATTTTAACAAAACCAAGCACAAATCAGAGGAAAGTTTGGTGATTGATTATTTCGAGATATTAACAGATTATACGAGGAGATAAAACAATGGCAAAAAAGCATAAAATCGCGGTAGTAGGCGGAGACGGGACAGGGCCCGAAGTTGTAAGGGAGGGATTGAAAGTTTTAGAAGCGGTTGCAGGCAAGTACGGGGTTGATTATGAAACAGTAGAATATGATTTTGGCGGGGATAGATACTTAAGGACCGGTGAAGCCTTGCCTGATTCTGCAGTTGGTGAGTTGAAGGGTTTTGACGCTATATATTTGGGGGCAATCGGCCACCCCGATGTAAAACCGGGAATCTTAGAGCAGGGGATCTTGTTACGTTTGCGTTTTGAACTAGACCAATATATTAATTTACGCCCGGTTGTTTTATATGATAAAAAATATTGCCCTTTAGGCCTCAGAGAGGAGCAAAATGTTAATTTTACCGTAGTTAGAGAAAATACAGAAGGGTTGTACTGCGGGGCCGGTGGGTTTTTGCGTAAAGGCACTAAAGATGAGGTGGCGATTCAGGAAAGTATTAATTCTTATAAGGGAGTAGAAAGGTGCATTAGGTACGCCTTTGAATGCGCCAAAAAACTAAACCGGCAGAAAAAGGTTACCCTTTGTGGAAAGACTAATGTTTTAACTTATGCGTTTTCTCTTTGGCAAAGAGTGTTTGACCAGGTAGCAAAAGAATACCCTGAAGTAAAAACCGATTATGCGCATGTTGATGCAACTTGTATGTGGATGGTCAAGAATCCCGAATGGTTCGACGTTATTGTTACCGACAATATGTTCGGAGATATAATAACTGATTTAGGCGCCATGATTCAGGGTGGGATGGGGATAGCTGCCGGTGGGAATATTAACCCTCAAGGGGTTAGCATGTTTGAGCCGATTGGCGGCAGTGCTCCTAAGTATACCGGCCAAGAAAAAATTAACCCTTTGGCAGCGATATCTGCGCTGGCAATGCTGCTTAATCAAATTGGAGAAGTTGAGGCTGCCCAGGCGGTTGATAACTCCGTAATTAAGGTTGTCCGGGAAAAGTTAAATTCCTTGGGAGCGGGAAGAATGGGTTATTCAACATCGGAAGTTGGGGATTTAGTGGTAAAAGGAATAATTAATAATTGATAAATAACGATTGAGGTATAAGCATGGGAAAAAATGTTGCGGTAGTTGGTGTAGGAGCAGTAGGAATTGAAATATTAAAGATATTAAAGGAAAGAAATTTTCCCGCTGATAGGATAAGAGTTTTTGCCCGCACCAAACGGGAGATTAAAATAGGCCGGGATAGTTATCAAGTTGAGGCTATCTCTGACCAGAACTTTGACAATATTAATATCGCTTTTTTTGCCGGAACCGAAGGCGCCAAAGGCGCAAGCGTTCAATATGCTCATAAATTTATCGAAAAAGGCGCTGTTGTTATTGACAATGGTAAAGATTTCCGCCTTAAGCCAGACGTACCTTTAGTGGTCCCCGAAATAAATAAAAGCGATATTGATAAAAATAAAGGCCTTATCGCTAACCCCAATTGCACAACAATTCAGATGGTAGTAGCCTTAGGAGGTGTTTTTAAACGGTTTGGTTTAGAAAGAATAGTTATGACCAGCCTGCAGGCAACCAGCGGCGGAGGCCGGGCCTCAGCTCAATCTCTCTGGGAGGAGACTAAATATATAGTTGAAAAAAATAAAGATAAAAAATATTTTAATCAATTAGATAAAGATAGAAATGGGACAGAAAGCAGTTTTACCGACCAAATTGCTTTTAATGCCTTGCCTCAGATTGGAAGTTTTAATCAGGATGGATTTACCAGCGAAGAACAAAAAGTTGTCGACGAATCTCATAAGATTTATGGAGATAATAAGATTAAAATATCTTCTACCTGTGTTCGTGTCCCGGTATTCACTTCTCATTCTGAGTCAATTTATTTTAAGACTGTTCAACCGGCCAGCCTGGAAGAAATAAGAAAAGTTTTAGTTGATTCCCAAGGTGTTAATTTTTCAGAAAGCAATTCTCAATTACCCCTTGCTCTAGGCGCAGAAGGCAGTGATTTAGTTCATCTGGGAAGGCTGCGCGCGGATTCATCCGAAAAAAATTGTTTTTGGATCTGGGCGGTTGCGGATAACTTACGCAAAGGCGCAGCCCTTAACGCGGTCCAAATTGCCGAAAACCTTTAAACAAAGCAATTCTTATTATCCCTGTATATGAAGAGGAATGTTTTTTTAGAGATAGAATATATTGGAACTAATTATTTTGGGTTTCAAATTCAGCGTAAAAAAACTCAAAAAGAAATAACTATCCAAAGTGTTTTAGAAGAGCAACTATCTTCTTTTTTTAAGCAGCCAATAAAAATTACCGCTTCCGGCAGGACAGATAGAGGAGTCCATGCTAAGGCTCACCCTTTGAATTTTAAAATCGACACACAAATCCCCCTTAAAAATATTAAGAAACCTTTAAATAGAAGATTGCCGGATGATATAAAAATAAAAAGAGTAAAGGAAGTTCCTTTGGATTTTCATTCCAGATTTATGGCAAAGTCAAAAATTTATAGCTATATAATTTATAATCATAAGGAGCCTTCTGTTTTTTGGCATAATTTTTCCTGGTTTCTGCCGGATCAGTTAGATTTAGGTTTGATGCGTGCCGCTGCTAAAAAGATAACCGGCAGGAGAAGTTTTTATTGTTTTGCTAAAGATGCCAAGAAGTATAAAAGCTGCAAAAGGGACTTAAAGAGCCTAACCATAATAAAACAAAAGGGTTTTATCTATATTAATCTCAAAGCAGACGGGTTTTTGCGTCAAATGGCAAGAAACATAGTTTCTTTTTTAGTTGAAGCCGGAGATGGGGGGATTGAAGTTGGGCGAATAGGTAAAATTTTATCTAAAGAAAGCATATTTATAAAAAAGCCGGCTCCGGCCCAGGGGCTTTACCTAAAAAAAGTTAACTATAAATAGCAACCCTCCCGGTAGATTTTTTTGTTTTATATGGTATAATTTTTACTTATGAAGAAAAATATTTTATTTATTTTTTTGTTGGCGGCATTGGTTCTAAATAGTGGTTGCCATTCTTTACGGAAAAAATTTATCCGCAAAAAACATAAAAAAGACGTGCCGGTCTATGTAACTCCCAAGGAATACCCCCAAAAACCTACTCGCGATATCTATGTCGATTATTATCTCTACACTAAAGGATGGTTGGGGGAGCTGATTAAAGCATTGCGCAAGGGGATAAGCCATAAACGCCAAAAGCACGCAATCGGCGAGGCAATAATGAATTTAGAGCAGATAATCTCTTTTTTTAACCAGGAAGGAAGAGACAGTATAGAGCCATTACACAATCAGCTTAAGAAAATACAAAAAGAAATCAAACAAATCCCCAATTTAAGCCGGTACAAAAGAGATTCTCTTGTCCGCAAAACTCAAAATATTAAAAGAGAATTTGATTCTAATTATACCTATACCGATATAAAAGAATGGTTGAATTAGACTTAAAGGTTTTCCCCTCAGGCCCATTAGCGGCAAATAACTATCTTATTTTTAATAAACAATCTAAGAAAGCTTTTATCATTGACCTTTCTGCGTCTTCCGGGCCGTTGTTTAACTTTTTAAAAGAGGAAAATATCAAGGTTGATTTTGTCTTATTGACTCATGCTCACTTTGACCATATCGGCGGCTTAAGAGACAGTGAATTTCCTTATTATCTTCACCAACAAGGCCGTGATTTGGTTTCTGATCCTAAAAAAAACGGCTCTTTTTACCATCTTACCGATCCGGTAAAAATAGACAGAGAGCCTAATATTTATAAAAAAGAACTATATTTTTATCAATCAAAAATTACCGTTATCCATACTCCCGGCCATAGTCCCGGCTCGGTTTGTTTAAAATTGAATAATTGGCTTTTTAGCGGAGACACTCTTTTTTGTCAAACTATCGGGCGTACCGATATTCCTTTAGCTTCGGGAGAGCTTATTTTAAAATCTATCAAAGAAAAAATATTGGTTTTGCCCGATGATACCGTAATTTATCCCGGGCACGGCCCTAGTACTACTTTACTCAGAGAGAAAGAAACTAATCCATTCTTGGCTGTTTGAAACTGTTTAATCTTTTGTACTATGTCGACAAACGAAAGAAACGGAGTTATAAAAAACAAATTTTTAAGCGTTCTATGATTTTAGATGAATACCTATATTGAAGCATTTTTTGATTATTTAAGGGTCGAAAAGGGGCTGTCTTCAAATTCTATAAAGTCATATAAAGCCGATTTAGCTAAATATAGAAAATATTTAGCTAAGTTAGGAATTACTAATCCCAGGGAAATAAAAAGGCAAGACCTTACCGAGTTTATTTTTTCTCTTCGGGGTTTGCTTTCTGTGGGGACTATTTCCAGGATTCTTTCAACGGTTAAAAGTTTTCACCAATTTCTGCTTCGGGAAAA
Source organism: Candidatus Omnitrophota bacterium (assembly GCA_021735445.1). Lineage (GTDB taxonomy): Bacteria > Omnitrophota > Gorgyraeia > Duberdicusellales > 4484-171 > PXAH01. The sequence goes on along the minus strand of JAIPHA010000012.1, from coordinate 34,085 downwards.
AATTATGCCGAACAACCCTTCTACTTTAATCGAGTCGCCAAAGCTGGAAAAGAAAATACCTTCATATTTAACCTCGCAAGAAGTCGCTAAAGTGCTTAAAGCGCCGAATTTAAAAAAAAACCAAGGGTTGCGGGCCAGAGCGATTTTAGAAATTATCTATGCCAGCGGGTTGCGGGTTTCCGAATTAGTCGAGTTAAGAATGCAGGATGTTAATTTAGAGGTAGGTTTTATTAAATGCAAGGGTAAAGGGTCTAAAGAAAGGATTGTGCCTTTTGGTAAACTTGCTGGTCATTTTATAAAAAGGTATAAAGAAGAAGTGAGGCCCCAACTACTAAAAGAAAGCCAATCGCCTTTTTTGTTTTTAGCCCAGGGAGGGCATCGGCTCAGCCGGCAAAGCGTGTGGAAAATAATTAAAACAATGGTTAAGAAAGCAAGGATAAAAAAGAAAGTCAGCCCGCATACTTTACGCCATTCTTTTGCCACTCATCTTCTTGAAGGGGGGGCGGATTTACGCAGCGTCCAGGAGATGTTAGGGCATGCCGACATAACTACTACTCAAATTTATACCCATATTAATAAAACGCGCTTGAAGAAAATCCATAATCAATTTCACCCCAGGGCGCAAAAAGAAGGCGGTTCCGGTGACAAATAGCAGATTAAAAAAACTGACTCCTCAATTTAAAAATATTTTAAGAGTGTCTTCAAAAATCGCGCAAAAGTCAGGATACAATATTTATTTAGTAGGAGGAGTCGTGCGCGACCTATTGCTTAACCGGCCTGTTTTTGATTTAGATATTGCAGTCGAAGGCGATGCTATTTTATTGGTCAAAAGGCTGGCGGAATACCTGAATAAAAGCTTTCGCAAGCACCATAGTTTTGGTACAGCTACTCTTTATTATGGCAATCATAAGATAGATTTTGCGACAGCCCGCCAGGAAAAATACCCACACTATGGAGCGTTGCCTAAGGTAAGGGTATCTTTTTTAGAGAAAGATTTGGCCAGAAGGGATTTTTCTATAAATGCTATGGCGATAAGCTTAAATAAAAAGAATTATGGCCAATTGATAGATTTCTACGGCGGCCGCCGAGACCTTAAAAATGGGTTGATACGCATATTGTATCCGGAAAGTTTTTTAGATGACCCTTTAAGAATATTGCGGGCGGTAAGGTTCGAACAACGTTTTTCTTTCAGGGTAGAACCAAAAACTTTTCTTTTGATGAAAAATGCTATAGAAGCCGGTGCCTTACAATTGGTCCATCCTCACCGCCTTCGCAATGAATTGATTCTTTTTCTTAGTGAAGCCAGGCCTTATAGATATATCAAGAGGCTTTATTCGCTTGAGAATTTTAATTTCATAGATGAATCGGTAATATTAAATAAAAATGATTTTAGGTTTTTTATCAGAGCTCAATCAGCAATAAAATTTTATAAGAAAGAATTTAAAGAAAGCAATGAGATTAAAAGCTGGGTGGTTTATCTAGCCGGTATTTTACTAAATTTATCCGATGAAAAATATTTAGAAGTAATTAACCGATTTGGATTCAGGAAAAACCAGCGGGATCAAGCTATCTCAATTAAGGAGGATTTAGGCAAAATAAAGAAGTTGGATCATAAGAGAAAAGCCAGTGATATTTATAAAAGATTAAAAAGCTACAGCCCGGAGGCCCTGGTCTTTTTTTATGCTTATTTTCCCAAAAAAAATCTGCGGAAAAATATCCGATTGTTTTTAGAAGTTTTATCTCAACAAAAAATAAAGGTCAAGGGGAGAGATTTAAAAAAAATTGGCATTCAATCTTCGTCGTTTATGGGAGAAGTTTTAAAAGAGTTGTTTTACCGGAAACTGGATAAAGGCTTAAAAACAAAAGGGCAGGAATTAAAAGAAGCAAAAGAAATAATTAAAACAAATAAATCATAAAAAGCTAAAAAAGCAGTAAAATTTGATAATTTTTATAGTTTAGGTTATAATTCACTTTTACTTTTTATAAATTAAGAGGTGGGAATGTCGATAAGGCTTGAGAAAATAAATGCCGAAATACGCAAGCAGTTAATGAAAATAATCCAGCAGGAAATTGATGATCCGAATATAGGCTTGATTACCATAACCAAGGTAGATACCAGCCCGGATCTAGAAGAGGCAAAGGTTTATTTTAGTTTACTCGATCAGAAAAAGCATCAAAAGGTAAAAAAGACATTAGACGGGATGAAGGGGTTTATCAAAACTATTTTAGCAAAAAAAGTAAGGTTGAAAAAAACACCCGATTTAGTATTCCGGTTGGATGATTCTATTAAGTATAGCTTAGATATTTATCAAAAAATAGAGGAATTAAAAGATGAAGAAGATAAAGGTAAATAAGATAAAAAAAATAGTTGATTTAATTAAAAACAATAACAGTTTTTTTATAACAGCTCATATGAATTTGGAAGGGGATGCTTTAGGTTCTGAATTAGCTTTATATCTTTTATTAAAAAAATTAAATAAAAAAGCCATAATCTATAATAATGACCCTACTCCTGAAATCTATAAATTTTTGCCAAGCCATAAGTCTATTAAAAATGATTTTAAAAAAGGTAAGTTTGATATAGCTTTTGTTCTTGATTGCTCGGATTCTTCCCGGGCCGGGAAGATAGAAAATAAATTAAGCGCTGCCGCTAAAGTTGTCAATATTGATCATCACATAAGCAATACTCATTTTGGAGATATAAATTGGGTTGAAGCAGAAATGAGTTCTGCTTCGGAGATGATCTATTATTTGGTAAAAAATCTAAAAGCTATGGATAAGGATATAGCCCTATGTTTATATACCGGAATTTTTACAGACAGCGGCAGCTTCACCTATGCGAATACAAGCTTTAATACTCATAAAGTGATAGCCGAGCTTATGCGCTATGATATTTGCCCTGATTTAGTTTATAAAAAAGTTCACAGTTTATGCGTTCCCGGTGATATTCAATTCATTGGAAAATGCATATCCAAATTGAAATTTTGCCTTCAAGAAAAGATATGCTGGATCACGATATCACAATGGCAAGAAAAAAATTACGACCTTACCGAAATAATTTTTTCGATAATGAGGCTTTTAAAAAATCCTGAAGTTTTTATTCTGTTTAAAAAAATTAACAAGAATAAAACCAGAATTAACTTCCGTTCTTCTTCCCATGTAGACGTAAATAAAATTGCAAAATTCTTTGGGGGAGGAGGGCACAGAAGAGCCAGCGGCACGACTTTAGACCAAAGCTTAAAAGAGTCCGAAAAAAAGGTAATTCGCTTTATCCAAAGGCGCATCGATGGAAAGAAATAAGCAGCAAGTAAATTCCAAAAAAGAGGGTATTTTGCTGGTTGATAAACCTGCCGGAATCACTTCGCATGATGTCGTTGATATAGCCAGGAAAAAGTTAAATTTTCGCAAAATCGGGCATGCGGGGACCCTGGACCCTTTAGCCCAAGGCCTTTTAATTCTTTTGGTGGGGAGCTATACAAAAAAGTTTACAAAATTCGCAGGTTTTGATAAGGATTATTCAGGGATTTTAAAATTAGGCGAAGTTACTTCTACCGGAGATTCAGAAGGGGAAATTTTAGAACGAAAGGAGTACCGGGATATATCGGATCAACAGATAAAAGAAGCTGTTGAAAGCTTTCAGGGCGCGACCGAACAAATTCCGCCTATGGTAAGCGCGTTAAGAAAAAAGGGGCAGCGTTTATATAAGCTGGCCAGGAAAGGAGTTGTCATTGAACGTAAGCCGAGAAAAATAAATATATATAATTGCAGCTTAGAAAATATAAGCAGGCCTTATCTGCATTTTTATGTTTGTTGCTCAAAGGGGACTTATATTAGAAAATTAGCCGAAGATATTGGAGAAAAATTGGGCTGTGGCGCTCATGTAACTAAAATCGTAAGGGAAAAAATAGGCCCTTTTAACTTAAATAATTCGATAAAGCCTGAGAGTATTGATGAGACTCATTTACAAAAAGTTACCTTCTAACAGATTAAAAGGGTGCATTGCAACTATTGGCGTCTTTGATGGAGTACACCGGGGGCATCAATATATTTTAAGAAAGATCAAAAACGAAGCAGAAAAAAAAGGCAAGCCTTCGTTGGTGATTAGCTTTGACACGCCTCCCGAAAAAATTTTACACCCCAAAAAAGATTTTGACGGCTATATCACCGATTATAAACAAAAATCTTTTTTGATTGAATCCTTAGGCCTGGATTATCTCTGGATTTTAAAAACAGGCCCGGAGCTGCTCCGGCTTTCTGCGCAGGGTTTTTTATCATATATCAATAAATACTTTAAGATAGACGAGTTGATTGTAGGCGATGATTTTCGTTTTGGCGTCAATGCCAAAGCCGGAGTGAAACAGCTAAGGAAAATTGCTGATAGTTACGGATTTGGCCTTGATATTGTCAGAAAAAAAATATTTGAAGGCCGCGTTGTTAGCAGTTCTTTGGTGAAAGAATTAATAGGCTTGGCTAAGGTTAATAAGGTGAAGAAATTTCTGGGCCGGAATTATACTTTAAAAGGAAAGGTTAAAAAGGGCAAAGGAGTGGGAAGAAAACTCGGTTTTCCCACAGCTAATCTGGATACATTTGATTATACTTTGCCGGCCCAGGGAGTTTATGCCGCTTATAGCAAGGTAGATAAAAGAGAATTCCTTTCAGCCGTGAATATAAACAGTAAGGATTTTGAAGTGCATTTAATAAATTTTTCCGGGAATATTTTAGATAAAGTTATCGAAGTAACTTTTTTAAGAAAAATAAGAGACGAAATAGAATTTCAATCAAAAGGCAAATTGGCTAAATCTATTAAAAAAGATATTGAAACTATTACCTCAAAATATAGTACCCCCACTGTTTAGTTTACACAACCCCTTGTGTTAGAAGAATTTATTTCCCTTTATACCTTGACAGCCGCTTTGATTAGAGATATATTACCTTTGTGGCATAAAGTGGAATAAAGTGGAATTAAAACTTGCTGCAATGATATTTTGTTGAGGTAACTAAATGTGGTACGGCCAATATTTACATACCCTGGATAAGAAAGATAGATTCGTCCTTCCTGTTAAATTTAGAGAAAAGATAAAAGAAGAAGAAAATTTTTATTTTTATATTACCCGGGGGCTTGATGGTTGTCTTTTTCTTTATTCAAAAGAGGTATGGAAAAAATTAGAAGATAAGCTCCAATCTCTCTCTTTCACAAATCAAAAACCGCGGTTTTTCAATCGCATTTTCTTTAGTGGAGCTTCTGAAATAGAAATAGCTCCGCAGGGCAGGATAATGCTCCCTCAAAATTTAAAACAATTTGCAAGCATTAAAAAAGAAATAATTATTACCGGAGTAGGCAATAGAATTGAAATTTGGGATAAAGATAGATGGGATCAATTCTATTTGAAGAATAAAAATAATTTTGAAAAGATGGCTGAAGACCTTTTTCAGATATAATTAGCTACTCGCCTAAAAAAGGAGGTTGTATGAGTAGAAGTGATAGTAAAAAAAGGAACAAGCATTCAAAAAGCCAGGGTAATCAAAAAGTACTGGTAGGCTCTTCAATAGTGCATCTTTCAGGATTTTCCATTTGTGACAGTAGCTCAAAAGAATTAGATTTGACTTCATTAAGCAGTAAGCAAATTAGAAAAAAAATCGGATGGCTGTAAATTATGTTTATTGCCGAATCTCTAGATAAGATGGCAAAGATTTATCATTATCCAGTTATGTGGAGGGAGGTTCTTGACGGCCTTCAATTTTCCGGCCGTAAAGTTGTCATAGATTGTACAGCCGGGCTGGGTTCTCATGCATACAAAATAATTGAGGCAAGCAGAAAAGATTCTTTTTACATCGGTATCGATAAAGATAGCCAGTCTTTAAAGGAAACTTACTGGAAGCTTAAACCGTTTGAAGGAAGGTTTGTCCTGCTCCAGGAAGATTTTATCAATTTAGACCTTGTTTGCGGTGAGTTTAATATCAAAAAAGCTGATATTTTTCTTTTTGATTTAGGGATATCTACTTATCAGCTAACCAATCCCCAAAGAGGATTCAGTTTTTCGGCCAAAGCGGCTTTAGATATGAGAATAGACAAAGATAGCCTGCTTACTGCTTTTGATTTGATAAACAATTTGAGCGAACAAGAATTGGTTAATATCTTTAAAAAATTTGGAGAAGAGCGTTATTCCAGGCGAATCGCTCATGCGGTTATAATTCAACGGAAAAAAAGCCCTATCTCTACAACCACTCAGCTAGCAAAAATTATTGAAGAAAGCGTACCGCCTAAAGCACGTTTTGGCAGGATACATCCGGCAACCCGGATTTTCCAGGCTTTGAGAATCGCCGTTAATCGAGAATTGGAATCGCTTAAAATCGCTCTCCCCAAGGCAATTAATTTGTTAAAAAAAGGAGGCAGAATCGCCGTTATTTCATTTCATTCTTTAGAAGACAGAATTGTCAAACATACATTCAAAGATTTTGCTTCGCAAAAATTATTAAAAATTATTACTAAAAAACCAAAAAGGCCGACAGAAGCCGAAAAAAAGATTAATCCGGCTTCCCGGTCAGCAAAGTTGCGAATAGCAGAAAAAATTATCTAAAATGAGAAAAATATCGCCATTATTATTGGTTTTTACCATATTCATCTTCCTTTCTTTATACCTTCATCAAAAAATTCAAATTTATGCGGCTGCTTTCAACTTACAAAAGAACTACAATAATTATCAAGAATTAGCTGCCAAAAAAGATTATCTGATGCAGAGCTATTTAAAAAAAGTTTCTTTATCCCAGGTAAGCAGTTGGGTTTCGGCTCAGAATTTTTCTTCACCGGGGAAAGAAAAACTTCTCGTGTTTAAACCCCGGGACAATAGAGAAACCAACACTGTTGCGAAGAAATCATTCTTAGGGCGCATCAGGTCTTCTGCTTCAATCGCTGATGTTTTTGCAAAAGAGCGATAAATAACCTGTTTCTTTTCAAAGAGCCTAAAAGCAAGTGAACAAAAACAATTTTTCTCGATTTAATCTAATATATTTATCGTTTATTTTATTATTCCTAATTCTTTTTGGAAAGATTATCTATCTGCAAACCTACCGGCAGGATTTTTTTAAACAACTTGCCAAGAAACAACATTATGGCCTCTTTAAAATGCAGGGGAAAAGGGGCCGGATTATTGACCGTCGTAAAGATATTCTTGCTAAAAGCATTTATTTCTATTCGGTTTTTGCCGACCCTTTTTTAATTAACGATAAAAAAAAATATGCCCGGCTCCTTTCAGAGAAACTGAATATTCCGGAAAAAAAATTAGTTGTTAAGCTGAATAAAAAAAATCGCCGGTTTATTTGGGTAAAACGTAAAATAAATTGGCGGGAAAAAAAAGATTTGGAGAATTTAAACCTGATTGGAGTAGGATTCATCAGAGAAAATCAAAGGTTTTATCCCGAGGAGCCCCTATTTTCTTCTGTCCTTGGGATTGTAGACATAGATAACAACGGCCTGGAGGGGATTGAGCTTTATTATAATCAGTATTTGCGCGGTAAAAAAGGCAAGGCTAAAGTATTAACGGATTCATTCTCGCATAATTTAATCTTAACCCCTTCTTTAATCGATTTGGGCCAAGGCGCTGATTTAGTGGTTACTTTAGACACCAGAATTCAATATTGGGCCAAAAGGTATCTCAAAGAAACGATTAAAGAATATAGAGCTAAGAAGGGCGCAGTGGTGGTGATCGATGCCAAAACCGGCGGGATACTGGCTTTAGTAAATTTTATTAATCCCGATACTAAGGAGAAAAACTTTTTTTGGCAAAAGAACGGCGCGGTTGTCGACATGTTCGAGCCAGGTTCGGTTTTTAAGGCCATAACATTAGTTGCGGCTATTGGAGAAAATAAAAACTTTGATAAGATAGATTGTGAAAAAGGAAGGTTCAAGATTCCCGGAACCGTTCTCAACGATTGGCGCCCTTACGGGGAACTTTCTTTTGAAGAAGTTTTTTATAAATCAAGCAATATCGGGGTAGCTAAGATCGCGACAAGAATCGGCCATAAAAAAATATACCGATATATAAAAAAAATGGGTTTTGGCCAAAAAACCGGCATAGATTTTCCCGGCGAAACTCCGGGAAAACTTTTAGGCCTTGAAAAATGGTCAAAAACGGCAAGATATATAATTCCTATCGGCCAGGGAATCGGGGTTAATTTATTACAATTAGCCAGAGCCTTTGCCGTTATTGCCAATGGAGGCGATTTGGTAACTCCTCATCTGGGGAAAGAGTTGTGCGCGCGGGGGGGTTGCCGAAAATTAAATTTTCCCAAAAAAAATATTATTTCCAAAACTACTGCTGATAGAGCTAAGAAAATTTTGATTGAAGTAGTTAACCAGGGAACCGGGAAAAGGGCAAAGATTAGCGGCGCAAAGATTGGGGGAAAGACCGGCACGGCTCAAAAGTTTGACAACAAAGCAGGCAGGTATTCCTCTGATAAATATAGGGCCAATTTTGTCGGTTTTATCAGTAGCGCAAAAAGGCCGGTTGTAATAGGGGTAACTATCGATGAGCCTAAAAAATCACACTTTGGCGGGGTGGTAGCTGCTCCCGTGTTTAGGCAAATTGCCGAAAAAATTATTAGTTACCGGATTTTAGAATAATATGCAAATAAAAAATATTTTGGATTCAGTTAAAAGTCCGGCAGTTGGAGAATTAGAGATATCCGGTATTGCCGATGATTCCAGGGATGTCAGCAAGGGCAGCCTTTTTTTTATAATTGAGAGGCCCAACTTTGACATATTTTCTGTTTTAAAAAAGGCAGAAACAAATGTAGCCGCTTATGTGGCTGATCTAAAAAGTAAATATTGCATTGATCAATTGAATCTTGATAAACCGGTTATCTATCGAAGCGGGATCAAAAAAGATTTTTACCGGGCAGTTAAAAGGTTTTATAAGCCAGATTCTAAGCTTAAGGTAATCGGCGTTACCGGAACCAACGGCAAGACTTCTACTGCTTATTATTTATACCAGTTTCTTAAAAAATTAGGCCAAAAAGCTGCATTTTTTGGGACAACCGGCTATTTTTTTAATTCATCCCGGCAGAAAGCGGCTCATACAACCGCTGATTTCCTTACTCTTTATAAAATGATTAAAAAAATCAGCCAAAAAGATGTTAACTATCTGGTCATGGAGGTTTCGTCCCACGGGATTGCTCAAGCAAGGGTAAAAGGGATAAAATTTTCCAGAACTATTTTTACTAATTTAAGCCGGGACCATCTTGATTATCATAAAACCATGGCTTCTTATTTTAAAACAAAAGAAAGTTTTTTTCTCCAAAACGATAAAAACTATTCGATTATCAATAATGATTGCCTTTATGGCAAGAAGCTGTTATCCCGCTTAGCTAAAAAGATATCCTATGGGATAAAAGATAAGGCTGATTATCAAGCAAAAAAGATAGTAGTCTCGAAAAACAGTACAAAATTTGATTTAGTCTGGCAGGATAAGGTTTTTTCTTTGTTTATGAAACTGGTCGGCTATCATAATATCTTAAACGTTTTAGCTGCTTTAGCCACAGCGCATTCTTTAAATTTTCCGCTGGCCCGGTTAGTTAAACTGGTTCCTTTTTTAAAAAACGCTGAAGGCCGTTTCCAGAAAGCCGCTCAAGATATATTTATAGATTACGCTCATACCCCGGAAGGGCTCAAAAATATCCTTTCTTTGCTAAAAAAATTGGGGTATAAAGAGGTAATTTCTGTTTTTGGCTGCGGCGGCCAGCGGGACAAAGGAAAAAGAGAAATTATGGGAAAAATATCTTCCCGGTTAGCTAATTTTACTATTATTACTTCAGATAACCCAAGGGGGGAAGACCCTTTAGCTATTTGCCGAGAGGTCAAAAGAGGTTTTTTAAACAACCGGTTTAAAATTATAATAGACAGGTATCAAGCTATAGAAAAAGGGATTGAGATCTATAGAAGGAAAAAAGAAGACGGCCTAAAGAGTTGCCTGCTTATCGCCGGTAAAGGGCATGAAGGCTACCAAATATTTAAAAATAAAAGGATTGTCTTTAAAGATTCAGAAGTAGTCAAGCAAATTTTAAAAAACAGAATGGGCTAATATGGATATATCTAATTTTAAAATAATCGAAAAAACCATAAAACCTTATAAGATTTACAACCTTTATTATTTTAAGAAAATTAAAGGATTTTCTTTGGATTCCCGCACTATAAACAGAGGAGAAGCTTATATTGCTTTAGCCGGAAAACATAAAGACGGCCATGATTTTATCGATAGCGCCGCCAAGAAAGGCGCGGCTATGGTAATATCTGCCAGGTACGTTAAAACTAATCCAAAAATACCCCAGTTTATCGTTGAAGACAGTTACCAAGCGTTAAGAAATATAGTTTTATTTTTGCGCAAAAAATATAAAAAGGCAACAGTGGTGGGGATAACCGGTTCTCTGGGAAAAACAACCACCAAAGAAATGCTTAGTTTTATTCTTAAGCCAGATAAAAAAGTTTTAAAAAGTAAGGCTACTGAAAATAATATTCTCGGAGTGGCAAAAACTTTTTTTTCATATAACGGCCATGATTTGGTTATCTGTGAACTCGGCACAAATCGCAAGGGCGAAATTAAAAGTTTAACGGAGTTGATTCAGCCTGATCTGGGTATTATTACATCTATAAAACCCAGCCATTTAGAAGGCTTAGGCAGCATGGAAAAGATAAAAGAAGAAAAGCTTTCCCTCTTTAAACAAAACCGGCAGACCACAGCTGTTTTAAACGCCGGAGATCCTTTTCTTTCTAAAGCGAAACTAAAAAACAAAACATTCTGGTTTGGTAAAAATAAAAAAAACAATCTCTATTACCGCCTATTAAAACGGCAAGGCAATAAGGTTTATTTTAAAATATTAAATAAATATGAATTGGTTATACCGCTTCGTTTTGAAAACTTTATTGATAATTATTTAGCGGCTATCTTAACTGCCGGCTTTTTAGGCGTTTCTTACCGGGAAATTATTTTACGAATTAATTCTTTTAAGCATTTTCCTCCGATGCGGATGGAGAAAAAAATAGTAGGTAATTATTTTATTTTAAACGATGCTTATAACGCTAATCCCCATTCTTTCCGGCAAGCCTTAAAGGTGGTGAAGCGTTTTAAGATGCCGAAGGTGGTTGTTGCGGCAGATATGCTTGAGCTTGGGGCAAAGTCGGCCTATTACCACCGTAATTTGGCTTCTCAGATTGCTAAAACCGGTTGTCAATATTGCCTCACTTATGGTACTTGCGCGAAGATAACCAATAAACAATTAAAAAAAATAAACTATCGAAATGCATTCCATTTTTCCTCTCATAAAAAAATTGCCTTTTTTTTGAAAAAAAAGCTAAAAAATAGAAATTATTTAATTTTTTTAAAGGGTTCGCGAAAAATGCAGCTGGAGAAAGCAGTTAAATATCTATAATAATTGCCAGTTTTTGGTACAATATGATTAAAAGTCACAAGTCACAAGTTAAAAGTCACATGTCACAAGTCACAAGTCACAAGTTAACATGTGACCTGTGACCTGTGACATATGACCTATGACCTATGACCTATGACCTATGACATGTAACCTATAACCTAAACTATTATGCTTTACCATCTATTATACCCATTATCTAAACATTTTTTCATTTTCAACGTCACCAAGTATATTACTTTTCGCGCCGGATGCGCTTTTTTTACCTCTTTTATCCTGGTTTTTTGTTTTTGGCGCCCGCTTATAAAGAAGTTGCATAAATTGCAGATTAAAGAAACTATAGATATGTACGGCCATCTGCATCTTGAAGCTTTGCATAAAAATAAAAAAGGTACCCCTACCATGGGAGGCGCTCTTATCATCTTTGCGATATTTTTTTCCAGTTTACTTTGGGCGCGGTTAGATAATCTTTTAGTTTGGGCGGTGTTATTTACTATGGTGGCCTTAGCTGCTTTAGGTTTAGCTGACGACCTTTTAAAAATCAAAAAGGGCAAAGGCCTAAACCGGCTTCAAAAATTGTTTTGGCAAAGCGCGGTTGGTTTGGTTTTAGGCGTTTTTATATTTTTTTATAAAGATATAGAACCCACCTGGAGCCTGCCTTTTTTTAAAAATTTTGTTTTAAATATAGGATATTTTTATATTTTTTGGGCAGCGCTTTTAATAGCGGCTACATCTAATGCGGTTAATTTTACCGACGGCCTGGATGGGTTAGCTATCGGTAGTTTAATTATTAATGCGTTAATATTTTCATTATTGGCGTATTTGGCCGGCCACATAAAATTTGCCGACTATCTTTTTATTCCTTATATAAAAGACGCAGGAGAACTAATGGTTATAACTATTAGTTTAGTGGGTGCCGGCTTGGCTTTTCTCTGGTTTAACTCTTATCCGGCTCAGGTTTTTATGGGGGATATAGGCGCGTTAGCCTTAGGCGGTGTTATCGGGGCGGTTGCTTTGATAATTAAAAAGGAGTTCATTCTCTTTCTCAGCGGGGGCTTGTTTGTGGCCGAAGCATTAAGTGTAATTTTACAAATTTTTTCTGTAAAATTACGGAAAAAAAGGATATTTAAGGCCGCGCCAATCCATCATCATTTTCAAATTAAAGGTTGGCCGGAACCAAAGATAATCGTCCGTTTTTGGATTGTTACCATAATTTGTGCTTTTCTGGCGTTACTTACCTTGAAATTGCGTTAATGGATATTAAAAACATAAAGACAATTTGTGTGGCTGGATGGAGCAAAACCGGCATTGCTTTGGCAAGGATGCTCCTGTCTTTAGGCAAAAAGGTTAAAATAACAGAAATAAGGCAAAAGAGCTGCTTTTTGCCCCAATTAATTAAAGATTTTCAATTAAAAGGAGCTAATTTTGAGTTTGGCGGGCATTCGGAAGATTTTATTAGTAATGCGGATTTGGTTGTTTTGAGCCCGGGTATAGATTTTTTTAATTCGCAACTAGCTAAAATCGTGGTAAAAAACCACCTTGCCTATTGCGGGGAATTAGAATTTGTTTCTTATTTTAGCGAAGCAAAAATTATTGCTATCACCGGCACAAACGGAAAGACTACCACAGCTTATTTGACTTATCGGTTGCTTAAGAAAAAAAATAAAAAGGTCTATCTAGGCGGAAATATCGGCCGTCCGTTTTCTGAATTTGTCTTAGATACCCAAAAAGGGGATTTGATAGTTTTAGAGGTAAGTTCCTTTCAGCTGGAAACAGTCATAAAATTTAAGCCCTATATTGCGGTTCTGCTTAACATCAAGCCTGACCACCTGGACCGGCATAAAAGTTTTGATAATTATCTAAAAACAAAAATGAAAATTTTTCAAAATCAGCAAAAGGATGATTGGGCTATTATCCACAAAAACGATAACCTTCACAAACTTTTTTCTTCGCAAATAAATTCGAAAATAATGTATTTTAGCGATGAATTTTCTAATGAAAATTTATCAGCTGCCTACAGGATTGGGAAAATTTTTGGAGCAACCAAAACAGATTGCTTATCTCTTTTTTCTCAGTTCCGAAGGTTGCCGCATCGGCAGCAATTGGTAAAAGTGGTTGATCGAATAAAATTCATAAATGATTCTAAATCCACCAACCCCGCATCGACTTGTTTTGCGGTTAAATCAATACAATCTCCAATTATCCTGATTGCTGGCGGAAAGGATAAAGGGTTTTCTTATGCTTCAGTGGCAAATTATGCGCGAAAGATAAAAAAAGTAAATCTTATCGGACAGGCAGCTGACAAGATTAAAAATGAGTTAAACAATAAAATTAAATGCCAAAAGTTTGATTCATTGGAAGACGCGCTGTTGTCTTCATCTCAAGAAGCCGCAGCCGGAGACGTAGTCCTTTTTTCGCCAATGTGTTCCAGTTTTGATATGTTTGCTAACTATAAAAAAAGAGGCCAAAGATTTATTGAATTGGTAGGTAAGCTGCATCAATAGAACTTGTTATCTTTATGCGGGATAAAATTAAAATATTTTTTGCAGAAAAAATCAATGTTGTTAAAGGGGTTGTCACCGGTTCCAGGCCTCCTTTGAAATCATTACGCCAAGAGAGAAGAGTTATATTTTTTTTGGTTTTTAGCTTGACTCTCATTGGTTTGCTTTTTGTTTATGAATCATCCAGTTTCTATGCATTGCGCTATCAAGGAGACCCGGCTTATTTTTTCAAAAAGCAGTTTTTATTTTTCATCATTGCTTTTTTTTTATTTTACGGGGCTCTTTTTATAAATCTGGATTTTTTGAGGCAACAAAGCAAAAAAGCTCTTTTTGCCTTAATTGTGGTTTTAGCTATTCTTCCTTTTTTCGGCCAAAAATCCGGCGGGGCAAAAAGATGGATCGAGTTGGGCGGTTTTAATGTTCAGCCATCTGAATTGTTGAAGATATTTTTCCTTATCTATTGCGCTGATTATTGCAGTAGAAAAAAAATATTCCTAAAAAATCTTTATTATGGCTTTCTCCCTATGGGGATAATTTTAGCCTTAATTTGTTTACTTTTATTGATTCAGCCTGATTTAGGCAGCGCGGTTTTTTGGATTAGTTGGTTTTTGCTTTTTGTTTATTTTTTCGGGGCAAAAATAAAACATTTAGCGGTAATCATGTTTGGCTGTTTGGTAAGTTTCTTTTTTTTAATCGGCTTGTACCCTTACCGGATGAGGAGGATCGTTGCTTATTTTAATCCTTTTGCGGATGCTCAGGGCGCCGGGTTTCAAATAATTCAATCTCAGATAGCTTACGGCCGGGGAGGGTTATTCGGGGTAGGGTTAGGCCAGGGCAGCCAAAAATTATTCTTTTTGCCTGCCGCCCATACAGATTTTATATTTTCGATCATCGCTGAGGAGTTGGGGCTTATCGCAACTCTGGGAATTTTATCTATGTTTTTTGTAATCATCCATAAAATGTTTAAAATTTCTCAGGTTATTGATGATAAGTTTAGGAAAGGAATCATTTTCGGAAGCGCTCTTATTTTTTTTCTTGAGGTATTTATTAATATAGGGGTTACTTGTGGCTTATTGCCGACCAAAGGCATGCCGCTTCCCTTGATTAGTTATGGGGGGACCAACCTGGTGGTTCATTATTTGCTTTTAGGGTTATTTTTTAATGCATCTAAAAAGGTTTCTTGATTTAACTATATTTAAATTTAATAAAAATGAAAATATTATTAGTATCTGAAAAAAGCGCCGGGCATGTTTATCCGGCTCTGGCTATTGCCGAAAAAATAAGAGAGAAGGGGGTAAGAAAAAATAATATTGTCTTTTTTAATAATTCACCATTTTTTAAAGCTGATATCCAAAATAGAGGCTATTCTGTATTAGGTTCGGCTTATAAATTTCGTAATTTTTTAATTGAATCGGCCTGGCGTTGCCTTGAAGCTCTCTATATCCTTATAAGAGTCCGGCCCGGGCGGGTTATTGGATTTGGAGGAAGAAGCAGCTTTTTTTTAGTTTTATTTAGCGCCATTTCCGGCCGGAGGACTTCTCTTTATGAACCTAATCTTAAAATGGGCAGGGCTAATAAGCTTCTTTCTTATTTCATAAAAGATATATTAAGAGGAATCTGCCCTTGGCCTAAAGGGAAAAATCATAAAGTAATCGGGATTCCTTTAGGCAAAAATATAGTAAAAAAATCCAAAGAAAAGCTGAAAAAAGAGTTTAACTTTGACCAGAGGCCGGTTATTTTCTGTTTTGGAGGAAGCCAGGGGTCTACTTTTATAAACGGCAATTTTTTAAATTTTGTAAAAAAAGATAAGGATGATTCATACCAGATAATCCATATTACCGGAAAAAATAATTATTCTAATTTAGCCGATTTTTATAAATCGGTAAGCAATAATAAAATTGTCAAAAAATTTTGTCCGGATATGTCTAATTTTTACAATATTGCCGATGTTATCGTATCCAGGTCCGGAGCGTCAACTTTAGCGGAAATCTCTTTTTATAATATCCCGGCAATTTTAATTCCACATCCCGGGGCTTTCGGGCATCAAAAAATAAATGCAAGTTATCTGGAAAAGAAAAAAGCGGCATTTGTGTTTAACCAAGATACTTTTAATTTTGAAAAGTTCCAAACTTGTTTAAGCAAGACAATCTGGGATAATAGCATCCGGAGAGAAATAAAAAATAATCTTAAAAAAATAAGGATTGGAGTAAGCTATGAAGATTTTTCTTTTAATAGTATTATTTAATTTATTTTTTTTACCTCCGCCATTTATGGCAAAATCTCAAAATCTCCGCCAAGGCGATGAAAGTTTTCGCCAGCTTCGGAGCAGCCATTTTATCGTGAATTACCAAGAGGGGGTAGACAGGGCTTATGCTCGAAAAATTAAGAAAAAAAGTGAATATTTTTATAAAAGGGTTACTCAAGAATTCCATTTGGTCCGGGATGAGCTTTGGCTTTGGGATAATCGCGCTAAAGTTTTTATAGCCAAAGACAAGGAAGAATACCTTAAAAATTTTTATTGCCCGGATTGGTCGGCTGCCTGTGTTGACTATATGACAAAAACGATTTATACTTATCCCAGCCAACAAGATTTTATAACAATTTTGGTTCATGAACTTACTCATATTATTTTTCGTGAATACCTGGGAAGAGGAAATTTGCCTCTTTGGCTGGATGAAGGGATAGCTTTGTATACAGAGGCAAAATTTGGCGGAGCCGGCTATCATGATTTATTGTATCAAATTCGGGAAAGGGTAAAAAATGACAATTTCATACCCTTTGAAGAGATAATAAACTTAAAAACGTTTGATTTAAAAGATAGAACTGCCGCTGAGGTGAGAATCTTTTACTTACAATCCTATTCTATGATAAACTTTATCGTTGAGAGGTATCGTAAGCATCGTTTCTCCCAATTTTTATGGAATTTAAAAAATGAATCTAATCTGGAAAAAGCTCTCTCAAAGACTTATTATCATCTTAACAATTTCACTAATTTTGAGCAAGAATGGAAGGAATTTTACCTAAAGTAAATAAAGTTCATTTAATCGGCATCGGCGGCTCCGGAATGAGCGGCTTGGCTTTTCTGCTTCAGGATAAAGGTTTTTTGGTTCAAGGCTCTGATATTAAAAATACTCCCAAAATAGCAAGATTAGAAAAAAGAGGTATTAAAGTTTATTTGGGCCATAAAAGGGCTAACCTTGATCAAGGAGTGGATTTGCTTTGTTATTCTTCCGCAATCAGCTTAGACAATCTGGAATTAAAAGAAGCAGAACGCCGAAAAATACGGATAATAAAAAGAGGAGAACTTTTGGCTTATTTATGCAAAGATACAAAAATGATCGCGGTTGCCGGCAGCCATGGCAAGACTACGGTGGTGTCTTTGTTGAGTTATCTTTTTAGGAAGGCAGGCTATAATCCTACTGTTTTTATCGGAGGGGTTCCTGTAGACGGGTCTTTGCCGGCTTTTGGGGGAGAAGGTTTTTCAATCGTGGAGACCGATGAAAGTGACGGAACATTTCTCTATTACCGCCCCTTTATTTCTCTGATTACCAATATCGATAAAGAGCATCTGGGCTATTATAAAAGTTTTAAAAATTTAAAAAAATCTTTTCAGGATTTTGCCGACAAAACTACAAGAAAAGTTTTTGGAAATGGTGACGATAGCCAGGTTCGAAAAATAGTAAATAAATCATCCGGGGTATCTTTTGGATTAGGTAATGATTGTCGCTTGAGGGCAAAAAATATATGCATAAAACAAAAATCTAATCTATCAAACGGTAAGGATTTAACAACATTTACTTATTTTGATTTATATAAAGATGATAAATTATTGTTTAAAATAAAAAGCCCTCTTTTAGGTAAACACAATTGCTGTAACGTATTGGCGGTTTTGGCTGTTTTTGATTATTTAGGGGTGGATTTAGAAAAGGCAAAAAATGATTTAGTAGGTTTTCGGGGAACCCAACGGCGTTTTCAAATAAAAAAGAAAATTTTTGGTTCAACCTTTATCGATGATTATGCTCATCATCCAACCGAAATTAGAGCTACTCTTGAAGCAGCCAGGAATCTTTCCGGAAAACGTTTATTTGTTATTTTCCAGCCGCATCGGCCTTCAAGGGTAAAATCTTTATTTAGTGATTTTTGCGCGTCTTTTGAGCAGGCGGATTTGGTAGTTGTAACTGATATTTATCAAGCTAGCGAGCCTTATTGTAAAAGCGTAAATAGCCTAAAATTAGTTAGGGCAATACGCGGCCAAGGGGCTAAACCGGTTATTTACATAAGAGAGGATCAGTTAAGGTCAAAGATTCCGGAAATGATTCAAAAAGAAGACCTGGTTGTTTGCTTAGGGGCCGGAGATATAAATAAGAGGTTGGAAGAAATTATTGATGGTTTCAGAAGGAATAAAAGTAAAGAAAAACGTTGATTTAGGCCCGTTGACCACCTTAGGGATAGGCGGAAAAGCAAACTATTTTTTTCTGGTTAATACTGTTTCCGGTTTGTCAAAACTGCTGAAAAAAATAGGGCCCCGGCCTTATATCTTAGGCAATGGATCGAATTTATTGATTAAAGATGGGTTGATAAAAAAACCGGTTATAAAATTAGCTGGTGAATTTAGCGCGGTAAGGCAAAAAGGCAATGTTTTAGAAGTTGGTTCTTCAACTTTGTTGTCTTTTTTGATAAAATACTCTCTTAAAGCAGGGCGAGGCGGTTTGGAAAATTTGGCGGGTATTCCCGCAACGATTGGCGGGATGCTTGCCTCCGGGGCGTCATCTTTTCAAACTACTATTTTTGATTATCTTAAAGAGGTGGAAGTTATCGATTTTAAAGGAAAACTTTATAAGATAAAAAAGAGTGAGATTAATTATAAGTACAGGTACTCTGATCTTTCGGATAAGGTAGTAGTTAGGGCGGGTTTTAATTTTCCTGAAAATAATGGCAAAAGCAAAGAGAAGATTAAAAATATAGTTAAAATGAGGCTTGCGGCACAAGATTTTTCTTTACCCAGTTGCGGGTCGGTTTTTAAAAATCATCCTCAAGCAGCGGCTGGAATTTTGATTGAACAAGTTGGCTTAAAAGGAAAACGCCGGGGTGATTTAAAAATTTCCGAAAAACATGCTAACTTTATCGTCAATTTAGGAAAAGGCTCTTTTCGGGACGCTGATTATTTAATTCGCAATACCAAAGATATTGTATATCGCAAAAAGGGAATCGTGTTAGAAGAAGAGGTCCGAAGATGGAGTTAAAAAAGGTAAAAGTAGGTGTTTTAGCTGGAGGCGTTTCAGAAGAGAGGGATATTTCTTTGCTTTCCGGAGAACAGGTTTTTCAAGCTTTATTAACAAAAAATATTAAAACAAAGTTTATCAAAATAGACAGTTCAGATAAACAAAAAGTAAAAGAAGTGGTTAAGGCAGCAGAAATCGATATAGCTTTTATTGCTTTGCATGGGGTTTTTGGGGAAGACGGCAAAATCCAGGCTATTTTAGAAGAAATCCCTATAGCTTATACTGGTTCTGGGCCCGAGGCAAGTTTTTTAGCAATGGATAAAGTGGCTGCCAAGGAAAAATTTAAACAAGCCGGAATTCTTACTCCGGCCTATCATTTGTTTTCCGGCAGTAATTATAGGTGCCGGAATATAAATTATCCGGTTGTGGTTAAACCTCGTTTTTCCGGTTCAAGTTTCGGTGTCTCAATTGTAACCGATAGAGAAGAAATCAAGCAAGCTTTTAAACAGGCTTTAGGATTTAGCAAGACGGTTATCATAGAAGACTATATTGAAGGCCGGGAATTAACTGTTGGAATTTTGGCAGAGAAGCCTTTGGCAATAGTTGAAATTATTCCTAAGGGAGAGTATTTTGATTTTCAGAATAAGTATATAAAGGGAAATTCTAAGTTTGTTGTGCCGGCTAAGCTTGAAAAGGGGTTATCGGAACGGGTCAGAAAAACAGCTTTAGCTGCTCATAGAGCTTTAGGTTGCCGCGATTTTTCAAGGGTTGATTTAAAACTAAAAGACGGTAAGCCATATGTCCTTGAGGTAAATTCAATACCTGGCTTGACAAGAAAAAGTTTATTGCCGCTTGCCGCTTCAGCTTCTGGTATAGATTTTAGCCAGTTAATCGATCTTCTTTTAGAAAAGGCGCTGGCAAGGGCAAAAGCGCCTAACTGCGGCGGTAGTTATTATGGCTAGAAAAAAAAGGAAAAAACGAAATATTCCTAAAATCTTTACCGTTAAATTTTTTATCCGGATTTTTCTAAGTTTATTATTTTTATTATCTCTTTGGGGGATTGGCTATAAGATTTATCGGGCGGATTTTTTTAAAATTGACAATCAAAGTTTGGATTCTAGTTTAAAAGTTGAAGATAATATAATAAGAAAAATAAAAGATAAATTAATTTTTAATATTGACTTAGGCCAATTGCGGCTTTATCTAAAAGAGCAATATCCCGGATATAAAAATATTAAAATTGTGAAAAAATTTCCCAATAATATACAAATTCAGGCAGAAAAAAGAAAAGCAGTTGCTCAAATAAGGCAGAAAAAATTTTATTTAGTTGACCAAGAGGGGGTTGTGATTAACCAAGGCAGCGAAAATCGCCTTCAGGGCTTGCCGATAATCACCAATACGGCCTCTGGCCGGTATTTGACCAAGGGGGAAAATGTTTATAACCAAAATTTAGCGGCTGCCTTTAAATTGATAAAAGTTATTAAAAATAAAGGATTGCTGGAGGCAATTAATTCTCTTGATCAAGAGTATAAATTTGAGTTAAGCGATATTAATATTTCTTCTTCAAAGACAATATATTTTTATCTAACCAATCAACAATACTATCAAAGCCGGATTAAAATTATAATAAACCGGCAAGAATTAGAGGAGAAAATCGATCTTTTGAGTAAACTTATAAAAGAGAAGCTAGAGGATAAATTGTCATTGATTAGGTATATAGATTTTCGTTTTCAAAAGGTAGCGGTGGGTTTTAAAAGGTAATTATGAAAGCTTTTTGCGGCATTGCTTTTGAAAAAAATAAAGTTTTTCTTTCTTGCGCCAGCCTTAAAAAAGGTAATCTGCAATTCTTGGAAGAAAAAGAGCTGGCATTGCCGGATGAGAAAAATTTTATCGAAAAGCTGCGGGTTAATTCCGAAAAAATAGAGCAATCAATAGTAGAACTGGAAAAGAGGCATTCTCTTTCTTTCAATGATATATTTATGGAGTTGCCGGCTGGTTTGGCTAAAGAAATAGAAGCCAGGGAAAAAATAGTTTTTCCTAAAAAAAAGAGGTTAACCCCGGCGGTTATTAACACGGCCAAAAAGTACTTAGAAGATAAATTCCTTGAATGGGATCAGTATTGCCTGCATAATATTGTTTTAGATTATAAAGCAGAGGGCATAAAATACAGCCAGGCGCCTCTGGGGGTATTTACTAAGAAAATAGAATTAAATTCATTGCTGATTTACATAAAGGATAGTTTTTATAAAGAGATTCTGGATATTTTTTTTAATATGGAAAAAAAATTTTCAGGGTTCATAGCTCATAAAATAAGCATGTTTTCCCAAGGATTTAGCGCTATCAGAGAAAATCAAATCGTAATTAGCGTCAATGACCTTAATAGTTATGCCGGGATAAAGGATAAAGAAGGCAGAATCTATCAAAAAGAATTTAACTTTGGTATTAAAACTATTATTGGCCAACTGGCTAAGCAGTACACAATATCAACTGCGGCTTCGGCCCAGTTGTTAGAGCGTTATGGTTCTTTTAAAAATATTCCTTATGTTAAAGAGATAACTATCAAAAAAGAAGATAGTTACCTTAATTTAAGCACCCAAGCTTTGGCTAATTTTTTAAAAACAATTTTTTCCGGCAATTTAAAACGAATTATAGATGAAGCATTGCAAATTATTCCCGGGCCCGAGAGGGATAGGGCCGTTTTTTCGTTTCTGGGGCCTTTAACCATAAAAGACGGCTTTTATAGCTATATAAAAAAAATGCTGGCCTATAGGGTCGAAATTCCTTTTTATAAATGCAGGTCTTCGGCTTTTGGTTGCATAAAATATGGGTTTTTTAGGCCTTTAGAAGATGAGTATCAGAAAAAAAGGTCGTTATTGGAAAGGGTAAGAAAGGTATATCAAGAATATTTCTAAAAGGATATATGGTGAAGATAGCATGGATGATAATTTATATCGCGATTTTGTAAAAAGTTTTAATGTTGCGCTTACTAATTGTTCGGTTTATTTCCCTACCCATCCTGTTTTTTCCCGCTCGATAAGCCAATTTAAAGAAATGGTTGAGTCTCTTGATAAAGAAAGGCCTTTTCTTTCGATTGAAGTTAAGCCCGATTCTTTAACTGTAAACAGAAAAAAATTAGAAGACAAGGCTATCTATAGAAATTTGGCTGTTGCATTGCATCGAAAAAAAATAAAAATAATAAAAATTAAAAAAGGTGTGTCTTTTCAGGAGTTGTCTGATTTTTTAACCAGCCTTGCGTTTAGCGAAAAAGATATTTTAGCTAAGGGGGGCGTTAATAAAATATTAAAAAATAAAGGGGTAAAAAATATAGAGATTGAAGAGTTAGATTACTCACAGCTGATAAAGGGCAGGGGCAAAGAAGTAAAAGATGTTTGGAGTTATCTTTTAAATCCTAAAAATGCTCAAGGCGGCGATCAATCTTTTTCTGATAAATTTATAGACAATTTCCAAGAGACGGCAAGGGAGTATGGAGCCAAGGAAGTCCTCGAAGACGATCAATTGTCCCAGCAGTTGCTGGAATTACTTTCAAAACTTAAAATTAAAAATAAAGATGATTTTAAAAAAGCCCTTAAAAGCTTGACTCAATCTATTTTAAATGACGATAATTTGGATGATTTAAAAAATAAAGAACCTCTTAAAAATTTATTTTCTTATCTGAGTTCAGACGATTTAGCGAATGTATTGTCGAAATTACTGCAATCTAAGCAAAAGCTGGACCCTTCTTCCTTTAAACTGTTTTCTGCCCTGGTATCACCTGATACCCATAAAAAGGCTGCTGATAAGCTGGGCAAAGAAGTTGAAGAAAATAAAAAAAAGTTTGATATGGATAAAATTAATAACTTATTTTCAGTCCCTGACGAAGAAGGCATTGTGCCGATTTATCAAAAGAACTTATCGGTAAATATTCCGGATAAAAGTGAAGAAAAAAATGCTTCTTTTGACTATAACCACCTGCATCAAAACTATCTCCTAACCCTTCTTGATTTATTTTTTTATGAAAATAATCCTGCCCGCCTCGGGCTGATTGTGGATAAGATAGCAGCGGAGATAGAAGATCACTTTTCTGAGAATATCGAATTTTTAAAAAAATTTGTCAAAACATATAAAAATAAACCAGCCAATCCAGCATTAAAAGATCATGATCATAAGGTTAGGCAAATTTGGAATCAAGCGGAAAGCAATGCTTTTAACTCCGATTTTTGCAACCAGCTTGATTTTTTGGCTGATTTATTGGATTCAACTACTTTAGGAGCTTCTTTTTATCTGAATAAAATCAAAGCAAAGGAGTTTAACCCTTTGGTTTTAAAGCTCTTTTTTAAATTTTTTCCAAAACAGATAAGCCAGCTGTATGGGATAATTAAAGAGAATAGGAAAAATTTTAATTTTTTAAAAAAAATTATCGATGGCTTAAAAACAATTGACCACCCGGCTGTTTTGGGTATTTTAAAAGATTTATATAATTTAGTGCCGTTTTCGGCCAAAATTAAGATATTAGCTATTTTAAAAAATCATTCCGGATATGATAAAGATTTTATATTGCCGTTGGCAAAAAGCAAAATTTTTTATCTTCGCAAAAAATCTTTTGAAATTGCCGTTAATTTTCCTGATCTTTACCGGGAAATGGCACAAATTTTTCTTATCCGTCCGAATTATTTTGGAATTAATTCTGAAATAATTTTAGAAAATTTGAATATAATCGAAGAAAACTACCGCCGCCAGGCTAAGCCTTTTTTAATCAAATTAACAAGGTGGAAATTTTTCTGGAATAGAAGGATAAGAAAAAAAGCAAAAGAAATACTAGAGGCTCATGATGAAACAAGAAATTGAAAAATTTTTAAAAAACTTCTCATCTTGCTTTCAATTGGCGCAAATGTATGGATGCCAGCATCCGGGTTTTGATAAAGCTTTATCTGAAACTTATCAGAGCTTGCAACTGGCATTAAGCGGCCAAAAGGAGTTAAATTTAGCTTTGGTTGCCGGGGAGTTAACCAGCGGAGATGATATATTCTTTGATTTAAGTAAAAGATTGACAACTTTGATCAACAAATTTATTGGCAAGGGGTTTGAAAAAATAACTTTTTCTAGATCTGTTTCAAAAGAAGAACTGAGAGGCTTTTTTTTATTTCTCCTTGATTCTGACAGCGAAAACAACAATATAGAAGATTGTCTTAAAGGCAGGGGCATCCAAAATATTCAGCTTAATAAAATTAGGGAATTTTCTTCTCAAGGAAGTAAACAGAAAAATCTTTCCGGAAAAGATATGGTTAGGGCGTTATATTCTCAATCGGTTTCTAATCTGTCTTCCTCTTTAAGCAATCTTATCCAAAACCAGTCGATAGATATTACAAGGTTTAGCTCTGTGGTGGATGATTTGATGAAAGGGGTTGGCCATCATTACCAGGAGATTTTAAAGTTATCTAAAATAAAAGGTAAAGATGCCATTACCTTTGCCCATCTTTTAAATGTTTCTTTCCTGGCTATGCATTTTTCTAAATATTTAGGGTTTAATAACTCTGAATCCAGAGAAATAGGCCTGGCTTCTCTTTTTCACGATATTGGCAAGCTTTATATTTCGAGTAAAATACTTAAAGGAGGAAAGTTAACCGATAAAGAGTTTGAGCAGATAAAGAGCCATTCGCTTTTGGGCGCCGATATTTTACTTAAGTTTGTCGACAAGTTAGGTGAATTGGCGCCGGTTGTTGCTCTTGAACATCATCTAAAATTCAATACCGGTGGTTATCCTAAGCTCCAATTTCCCCGCCGGCTTCACCCTATTTCGATGCTGGTTTCGCTTTGTGATGTCTATGACGCGTTAAGCCAGCGGCGCAGCTATAAAAACAGCTTCCCGCCTGAGCAGATTTATAAGATTATGAAAGAGGGCAGGGGGACTCAGTTTCATCCTCAACTTTTCGATAACTTTTTTAAGTTTATGGGCGCTTGGCCCAACGGAACCATTGTTTCACTTAGTAATGGGAAGATTGGCAGGGTTGTGGGGCAGAATTTCGATAACATTTTTGCGCCTAAAATTAAGATAGTTTCTGAAGCCTTAGATGAGGTAGTCGACTTAAACCAAGACGGCACAACGGTAAAGATTGAAAAATCTCTTAATCCTTATAAAGAGGGAAAGGATTACCTTAAGTTTTGATGCCTCTTTTTGTTTATAAAATATTTTACCCGCCTTATTTTTTGTGATATAGTTAACCAATCAAATTATGGCTAAAAAACCGGTAGTTCATATTTTTCATATCTCTGATTTTGGAGGGCATAGCCAGGCTGCTGTTAATATCAAAGAGGCTATTTTGGCTAAAGAAAAAAATGCTGAAGTTGTTAATTTAAACAGTTTCCAGTATTTTTATCCGCGTACCGAAAAAGTAGTAGATACTATTTATAGCCTGGTAATCAAAAAAATTCCTTCTCTTTGGGGCAAAGCTTATGACCGGAAAACGGTGGTTAAACATCTAAGGCCTTGGCATACGATTGTCAATTACTTTTGTTTTCGGAAATTACGTAAATACATAAACTACAGCCATCCGGATTGTTTTATTACAACTCAG
The DNA here is from genome assembly GCA_021735445.1 of Candidatus Omnitrophota bacterium. Classification (GTDB taxonomy): domain Bacteria; phylum Omnitrophota; class Gorgyraeia; order Duberdicusellales; family 4484-171; genus PXAH01. Next base: position 8,372 of record JAIPHA010000012.1, on the reverse strand, counting down.
GCTTTTCCTTGCGGGATAATAGCTGATTACAAAAAAAAATATAAAGCAAAAATACCTCTTATTGCTGTAGTTACCGATTTTCATCCTCATCGTTTTTGGGTGCATTCCTCTGTTGACCGGTATGTAGTCGCTTCAGATGAAGCAAAGCAAACCTTAGTTAAAGAAGGGGTGGACGCAGATAAAATATCTATTTTCGGAATCCCTATATCAATCAAATTCATGGGGTCCTCTGACCGGGAAGAGATAGCGAAAAAATTCGGTTTTTTCTCCAGGTTAAAAGCCGTTTTGGTTATGGGGGGCGGGCTAGGCATAGGCCCAATTGAAAAAATTATTCCAAACCTTAACCGGCTGAGTGATGATTTTCAGATAATCGGCGTTTGCGGAAAAAACAGGACTCTTTACCGTAAGTTGCAAAGAATAAAAAAGAAAATAAAAAAGCCTCTCTTTGTTTTTAGTTATATAGAGTGTATAGATAAAATTATGGATTTTTGCGATATTATTATTACCAAAGCGGGAGGAGTTACCATATCAGAAGCTTTAACTAAGAAGTTGGCAATAATAATTGCAAAACCAATTCCCGGACAGGAAGAGCTTAATGTAGATTTCCTTATTAGAAAAAACGCAGTTATAAAAACAGATAATTTCGTCCAGATAAATGAAAGCGTAGCTGAATTAATCAAGAATCCGGATAAATTGAATTTTTTTAAAAAAAGCGCGGGGAAAAATGCTTTAGGAAATTCTTCGGCCAAGATAGCAGATTTGGTGTCTGAGCTTATTCGATAATGTATTATCTTTTTGTTTTGGGAAAAATTATTGTTTTGGGATTGCCGCGGGCAATCTCTTACCAAATCGCAAAAGTTTTTGCTTTAGGCCAGTTTTATTTTTCTAAAAAAGACAGGGAAGCGGTTTTTTCTAACCTTAAGTTCATCGTTGCTCAAAAAGATAAAAGAAAAAAAATAGCAAAAAAAGTTTTTATTAATTTTGCCTATTATCTTACCGATTTTTTTCGTTATTCAAAATTAAACAGTAAAGTTATCAAAAAATATGTAACATTTGAAGGATTAGAATATGTTGACCGTCTCGGTAAAAAAGGCCAGGGAGCAGTTTTGCTCACCGCTCATCTGGGCAATTATGAGTTAGGCGGAGCTATCATGTCTCTTTTGGGCTATCCGCTCTCGGTAGTAGCCTTGCCTCATCTTGATTTGCGCACTAATAACTTTTTTAACAAACAGCGTAAAAGAGTGGGGATTGAAGTAATACCTACCGGGTTAGCGGTCAAAAAAAGCATCTCAGCCTTAAAAAAGGGGCAATTTCTAGCCTTATTGGGTGACAGGGATTTTTCCCATTCCGGAAAAATCGAGAAGGTGTTTTCAGAGGATGTGTGTATTCCCCGCGGCCCGGCTTTTTTCGCAAACAAAACCGGGGCCGCGGTCGTCCCGGTTTTTTGTGTCCGTGAAAACAAATACTATTACCGTCTCATCTTTGAAAAAGAGCTGGATTATGACCGGGGGAGCAAAGACGCCGAAGAAGAAATAATTTCAAAGTATGTAGCTGTATTAGAAAAATATCTAAAAAAATATCCCGATCAATGGTATCTATTCCAGAGATACTGGCAATAATACCTGGTGAATTGCTAGGGGCTAAAAGAGTCACAAGTCACATGTCACAAGTCACATGTCACAAGTCAAATGTTAAGAAGAATATGGAAGAAAAAGAGATAGGGTATAAGAAATTGATTGTATGGCAAGAGTCAAATGAATTAGCTTACCAAGTATATCTAAAAACTAAGCAATTTCCTAAAGAGGAGATTTATGGAATTATTTCTCAATTAAGAAGGGCAGCATTATCAATACCCACTAATCTTGTAGAAGGTACAGGTAGGCAAGGAAAGAGAGAGCTGAAGCAATTTGTGAATATCGCTTTAGGGTCTTTAGCTGAAACAGAATATCTTATTGATTTTAGTTTAAAATTGGGTTATCTCAATCGGGATAGTCATGAAGAATTAAAAAAATTACGAAAAAAAGTAGGAAGTTTACTTTGGGGCTTTTATAAAAGCTTATAACCTCATAACATGTGACCTGTGACTTGTGACCTGTGACATGTAACTTGTGACATGTAACATGTGACTTTAATTAACTATGAAAAACTGGGTAATAATTCCCGCTTATAACGAAGCTGATAATTTAGGTAAATTTCTTACTAGAATAAAGGAAAAGAATTTATCGATATTGGTGGTTGACGATGGTTCGGTAGATAACACCTACCAGGTTGCTAAACGATATGCTGATATCGTAATTAAGAACCAGCGGAATTTTGGTAAAGGCCTCTCTTTGCGCAAGGGAATAGGCTATTTGATCAATAATAAATATTTCGATTGCATAATTACTATGGACGCTGACAGCCAGCATAGCCCCGATGATTTAGATAAGTTTATCCAGGAGGCTAAGCAGGGGAGTTTGTTTGTAATTGGCAATAGAATGAAAAATTCTGCTAATATGCCAAAGGCCAGGGTGATTACTAATTATTTTATGTCCTGGTTAATTTCAAAGATTGTCCGGCAGCGTATTCCTGATTCTCAATGCGGTTATCGTTTAATCAAAAGAGAGGTTATAGAAAAATTAACTATCAGGACCAAAAAATTTGAAATAGAATCAGAGATATTAATAAATGCCTCAAAATTAGGTTATTTGATAAAAAGCATTCCTATTAAAACTATCTATCATAAAAATACCTCCAGCAAAATTAAACCAATTTCGGATGCGTTTCGGTTTATTAAATTTATTTTAAGGGTAAATAATGGATAAAAAACAATTTAAATTTTTAAGGGAAAAGATGGTTTCTGATCATTTGGCAAGCCGAGGCATCAACGACCCTAAAGTTTTACAAGCCTTTCGCGAAGTCCCCCGGGAAATATTTGTTTCTGAATCAATACAAAAATATGCTTATCAAGACAGCCCTCTTTCTATCGGAGAAGGCCAGACAATTTCACAGCCTTACATCGTGGCCCTTATGACCGAGCTGCTGGAAGTAAAACCCGCCGATAAGGTTTTAGAAATTGGAACTGGCTCTGGCTATCAAGCTGCAATATTGCTCAATATGGGGGCTAAAGTTTTTGGAGTTGAAAGGTACGCCGGCCTGGCCGGTCAGGCAAAAGAAAAAATTAACTCTTTAGGCTATACTATAAAAATAAAAATAGGAGATGGGACTTTAGGCTGGCGCGAATTTGCGCCTTTTGACAAAATTGTTGTAACCGCAGCCGCGCCGCAATTACCCCAAAGTTTATTAGAGCAACTTGCGGCAGGAGGAAGGTTAGTGATTCCGGTAGGATCGCGTTTTAGCCAAGAATTAACCATAGTTGCCAAAAAAGGAAAAGATGAATTTAGTTTAAAAGCAGTTTGCGGTTGTGTATTTGTACCTTTAATCGGAGAAGAGGGCTGGGATGAACATAGCTGATTTAGTTTTGCTGATAAAAAAAGAACTGATGGTGGTAGGGGTGGCGGCTTTGCCTATTTTTGAATTAAGGGGATCAATTCCTTTAGGGGCGAGCTTTGGCTTATCTATTTATAAAATTTATTTTTTATCGGTATTAGGCAACTTACTTCCGGTTGCCCCTTTACTTTTATTTTTTAAATTATTTTTTGATAAGTTAGAAGGCATGCCAATTATCGGTAATTTTTTTTCCCGCTGGTTTAGGCGGGTTGAGAAGAAATCCGGGCTTGTCGAGAAGTGGGGTTTTTGGGGGCTGGTCCTTTTAGTAGCAATCCCTCTTCCTGTAACTGGCGCCTGGACCGGGACAGTAGCTGCTAATTTATTTGAATTGCGCATTAGGCGTTCATTTTTTGCTATACTGATTGGAGTTTTAATCGCCGGTATAATCGTAAGCCTGGTGGTAAAAGGAATAATCACTACAAACATTTTTATCCGCTCCTTATAAGGGTTACAATTCACCAGTTAAAATGAAGATAATTAATAAAAAAATATTAGCTAAAAACCAAACCACAAAGATAGTTCAATTCAAAGTTGGTTCAGAGGCTATTGCTAAAAAGGCAAAGGCTGGCCAATTTGTAGTGGTTATGGCAACTGAAAAATCAGAAAGAATTCCTTTGACCTTAGTTGATAACAACCCCCAGGAAGGCACAATTACTTTAATTGTTCAGGAAGCTGGTTTTAGCACAAAGCAGTTAGCTACGCTTAAAGAAGGAGATTCTCTGTATTCAGTTACAGGGCCCCTGGGCCATCCTACCGAAATTAAAAATTACGGAAAAATAATTTTAGTGGGAGGCGGAGTAGGGATTGCTGAAATTTATCCGGTTGCCAAAACTTTAAAAAAGGTTGGTAACGATATTACAACTATAATTGGTGCGAAAACGAAAGATTTATTGATTTTAGAGCCAGAATTAAAACAGATATCTAATCTTTTTTATATTAGCACCGATGATGGAACTGCCGGCAAAAAAGGTTTTGTTACGGACTTATTAGAGGAAGTAATAAGCGAAAATAGTTATGATTTAGTATATACAGTGGGGCCATTGCTGATGATGCGAGAGGTAGCAAAAAAGACTAAAGAAAAAAAAGTTAAAACTTTAGTTTCTTTGGCAGTCCTAATGGTAGATGCAACCGGCATGTGTGGCTGTTGCCGGGTTTCGGTAGGTAGTGAAACGAAATTTGCTTGCGTTGATGGCCCGGAATTCGATGCTCATAGTATCGATTGGAAAGAAGTGTTAAGGAGAAATTCGATGTATACAAAAAAAGAAAAGCATATTTGCAGGTTAAGCAACCATGAAAAATAAGATATCTCCGCATGAATTATCTGCTGACGAAAGGATCAATAATTTTAAAGAGGTAGTATCCGGATATAGCAGGCAAGAAGCTATTGAAGAAGCCAGAAGATGCCTGCAATGCAATGATCCAAAATGTATTGGAGGTTGCCCTGTAGGGATTGATATTAAAAAATTTATTAGCCAGGTTGTAAAAGGCGATTTTAAAGGAGCCTTTTATACCATAAAAGAAAAGAATAATTTCCCTTCTATCTGTGGCCGGGTTTGCCCGGCTGAATATCAATGCCGCAAGGCTTGTCTATTTACCAAAAAAGGCTCTGGTTGTGCTGCAGAAAATAGTATCAATATCCATTTTTTAGAGAGATTCGTTGCTGATTACGGCATAAAACATAATTTACAACTGCCCCTTAAGGCCAATCCAAAACTAACCAATTATAGGGTTGCCGTAGTTGGTTCCGGGCCGGCTGGTTTATGTATTGCCGGAGAGTTAGCGCGAGTTGGGATGAAAGTAACTATATTTGAAGGTTTGCATCAAAGCGGAGGTGTATTGCGTTACGGTATCCCCTCTTTTCGTTTACCAAGAAATATTTTAAATTACGAAATAGATTATTTAAAAAATATAGGGGTTGAGATCGTTAACAATATAGTTATTGGCAGGACTAAGACTTTGGATGAGCTAAAAAAAGAATTTTCTGCCATTTTTTTAGGCTTAGGAGCGGGGATTCCTTCTTTTTTAGGGATAAAAGGAGAGAACCTTGCTAATGTTTATTCTGCTAATGAGTTTTTGACCCGGGTTAACTTAATGGAAGCAGATAAATTTCCTGACTATCAAACTCCGGTAAATATTGGGAAAAATATAATTGTAGTTGGCGGCGGAAATACTGCAATTGATTCTGCCCGCGTTGCTTTAAGAATGCAGGCAATAAACGGAATTGAACCTGATGTTTCCATTCTTTACCGAAGGACAGAACAAGAAATGCCGGCAAGGCGCCTGGAGGTAATCCATGCTAAAGAAGAAGGTGTTAATTTTAGATTTTTGACTCAACCTGTAGAATTTATTTCTGACAATAAGGGTTTTACCAAAGAGGTCGAAAGCGTAAAATGCGAATTAGGCAAGCCTGACCTTTCAGGAAGAAAACGGCCAATTGCGAAAAAAGGTACTAACTTTAGAATTAAAGCTGATTTGGCGATTATTGCTGTGGGCTTGCGGGCTAATAAGCTTTTAACCAGCCTTACCCCTTCGTTAAAAGTGGATAAATGGGGTGATATTATAGTTGATAAAAGCATGCAGGCTTCTTTGCCTGGTGTTTATGCGGGGGGAGATATTGTCGGTGGCGAAGGCACAATAATTGAGGCGATGGGGATGGCTAAGAAAGCTGCCGCAAGCATCATAATCAATATTTCGAATAATTAGATAAAAATTTCTTGACATCTAATAATATATTGATAAATTAATATCAGGACAAAGGCGTCCTTTCTCTATTAATTTATGAGGGAGGACGCTATTTTTTTATCCAGGCATGCTTAATTATCGGGCAAATAGTGATTAAAAGGGGGGGTTTTCGATGGTTCAATGGCCAAAAATGAATGATGCTTTAGGTGTAGTCAATAGAGGCCAATCTGCCGAATCTGGTCTTTGTACGCTTTGCCAGTCAGATTGCCGGGGCAAGTGTGAGACCTGGCTGTCTTGTCTGAAAGGGCGGAAAATGCTTTATCCGCGAGATTTTGGCGCAATTACAGCCGGAGCATCAAACACAAAACACTTAGGTGTTGCTTATGAAACAATCAGAATTGATGGGTACAACTATGGTTCAAAAGGACAAAAAGAAGGTCTAACTAGCTCAGAAGATGACTGCATTTTTCCTAACGCATCGATTGAGACATCATTTGGCAAAGAAGTAAAAACTAAAGCAAGAGTGCCGATTATGACCGGCGCTTTAGGGTCTACTTTTATTGCTGCTAAATATTGGGAATCTTTTGCAATTGGAGCAGCTTTAGTAGGCTATCCTATTGTGGTAGGAGAAAATGTGGTTGGCGTAGACAAGCAAGCTGTGATTGAAAATGGAAAGATTCAAAAAGCGCCTGAACTAGATAGAAGAATCAATACTTTCTTACGTTACTATGACGGATATGGGGCAATAATAGTTCAGCTCAATGTGGAAGATACCCGCAATGGTGTGGCAGAGTATGTGATAGATAAATTTGGTGACAAGGTTATCATTGAGCTTAAGTGGGGCCAAGGCGCAAAAGATATCGGGGGAGAGATTCAAGTTACTTCTCTGGATTATGCTCTATTTTTAAAGAATAGAGGTTATGTTGTGGACCCGGATCCAACCATTCCAGAAGTTCAAGAAGCTTTTAAACACAAGGCAATTAAAGCCTTTGCCCGCCATAGCCGCCTGGGTTATACATCTTTACAATCAGAGAGCGATGTGAAGGAAAAATTTACCGAATCTGTAGCTTATTTGCGTAAATTGGGTTATAAAAGGATTTCTTTAAAAACTGGCTCCTATGGTATGGAAGCTTTGGCGATGGCCATTAAATATGCTACAGAAGCCAAATTAGACCTATTGACAATTGATGGTTCCGGGGGAGGAACCGGGATGAGCCCTTGGAATATGATGCAGAGCTGGGGGGTTCCTTCTGTGAACCTTCACGCGAAAGCTTACCAATACGCAAAAATTTTAGCTGATCAAGGCAAAGATGTAGTAGATATGGCTTTTGCCGGAGGTTTGGCGAGAGAAGATCATATCTTTAAAGCTATTGCTTTAGGGGCGCCATTTACTAAATTGGTTTGTATGGGCAGGGGATTGATGATTCCAGGATTTTTAGGTTCGAATATTGAGGGAGTATTGCATTCTGACAGAAAAGAACAGTTAAACGGAAATTGGGATAAACTACCCGCCTCAGTTAGTAAATTTGGGACTACCGCTGATGAAATTTTTGCAGGTTACGCAGGAGTCCAGAAAAAGGTCGGAAAAGAGGAGATGAAAAATATTCCTCTTGGTGCGATCGCAGCTTGGACTTTGTCTGATAAACTGGGAGCAGGATTGCAGCAGCTTATGGCCGGGGCAAGAAAATTTTCCTTACCGGAAATCAACCGCGATGATATTTATGCAGGCAACCGGGAAACTCAAAAAGAAACTGGCCTAAAATACATCACTGAAAAAAACGACCAACAAGCCAAAAACATCTTAGAAGGTTAATTAGAGCTTAAGAAATAAACCAGCGCCTCCCTTCTCGGGAGGCGCTTCTTATTTATTACCCATGCCGTTCCCCCAACGGACGAGGATGGACCTTGATTTTATTGGGATTTTAATCTTATGAAATCGTTTTCACGATTACAACCTTTTATCCTTGAAAATTAAGGTAAAATGTTTTATATATTAATTGTCATTAAAACCCTATTCTTGGATTAAGGAGGCATAAAAATGCCTCCTTTTTTCAAAAAATAGTGTCAAGCCAAAATAAGAATGTCCCTTTTTTACCAAAATAGAAATGTCCCTTTTTAGGTTTTTATCAAAACTAATTCTTCCTTGGCTTTTTTCTTAAGCATCTTCTTATAAGAGTCTTTTCTCCAGGGATGATCAGAAG
>JAIPHA010000030.1 GCA_021735445.1 Candidatus Omnitrophota bacterium | reverse complement strand
CCATAGTTTTTATTTTATTTATTTGGACTGTGCCTTAAAGATAGTTCATCGTTGTTTGAGAATCTAATACATTATTTTGATGCGATAAATCCTCTTACGATTAAGCCAGAGGATGGTTTGCCTTCGGCAAAGATCGCATGCAAATCCGATCGGCTCCATTTAATTAGTCCAAAGTCCAATGTCCTAAGTCCTAAGCCTTAGGTTTAATGTTTTTCGTTTTAAGAAATGAGTACAAAAAAATGGCAAAAATAAGGCTTTATATACCTCCTCAGGAGATAAAAGAATCTATTATCTTAGATAAAAGAGGGCCTCTGCATAAATTAAAAAATGTTTTACGCCTTAAAGAAAGCCAAAAGGTTCATATATTTGATGGAGCAGGCAGGGAGTGGGAATATAAGGTAGACCGGATAAATCAAAAAAATATAACAATAACTAAAATAAACAAAACCCAAAAACAGCCAACAACAAAACCAATGCTAACCTTGGGATTTCCTTTAATCCAAGAAAAAAAGATAGATTTTATTTTACAAAAATCAACTGAGCTGGGCGTTTTCGGATTTATTCCTTTTTTTTCGTCAAGAACCACAAAAACCGGCGATAAAGGCCTTTTGCGAAACGCTATTATCGATTCAAAAATAAAACGTTGGAAAAAAATAATTACCGAAGCCTGCCGGCAATCGGAACGGTTATGGATTCCTGAGATAGGCCAGCCGGTTGCCCTCAACCAACTAATTAAAAATGATTTTAACCTAAAATTAGTAGCTTTGCCGGATAAAAATAGTAGAATTAAAACAATAAATAAAAATTGTGAAAATATTCTTTGTATCGTAGGGCCAGAAGGGGGGTTTTCTGAAAAAGAAGTTAATGATTTCCAAAAACATAATTGCCGGGCAATAAAGCTTTCTGAAAATATTTTAAGAAGCGAAACTGCCGCAATCTTTTTATCGGGTCTGATTAAATACTTAAGCAAACAAACACAATATGAAAGTAAATGTTAAAACATTGGGTTGTAAAGTTAATCAATACGAAAGCCAGGCAATCAGAGAACAATTCGCCTCTTTAGGGCACACAATAACTAAAAAAAAGGCTGATTTATATATCATTAATACCTGCACCGTCACAAAAACAGCCGACAAAAAGTCACGGAAAAATATTTTACAGGCAAAAAAAGAAAATCCCAAAGCTAAAATTGTTGCCTGCGGATGCCTGGCGGAGCTAAACAAAGACTACCTAAAAAAAACAGGTGTTGACCATATTATCGCTCAAAAAAACAAACAAAATTTAATAAATATCATTCTTGGCGATGGTCTCTGCCCTCCTGCATCCAAAGACCCCTGGAAGCTTAAAATAAACAACTACCCTCACAAGCGCGCTTTTGTAAAAATAGAGGATGGCTGTGATAATTTTTGTAGCTTCTGTAAAATACCTTATCTTAGGCCTAAACCCACCAGCCGCAAAAAAAAAGATATTATCGATGAAATAAAGAGGCTGTCTGCGGACCATCCCGAGATCGTTCTCTCGGGAGTCAACCTGAATCTCTACGGTAAGGACCTGAGACCAAAAAATAGCTTATCGAATTTGACAGAAGATATCCTGAACCTCAATTGCCTGGGGCGCTTGCGGATAAGTTCACTGCAACCGCTCCTAATCGATAATAAGCTTATTAGTTTAATCTCTCACCCAAAAATGTGCCCACACCTGCATCTTTCTTTTCAGTATGGCCAAAACTCGATACTTAAGGCCATGAACAAAAAAGAAACAGTGGAACTATATCTAGAAAGGGTAGCGGCAATAAAAAAAACTTATCCTAAAACTGCAATAAGTTGTGATATAATAATTGGTTTCCCGGGAGAAACAGAAAGAACTTTTCAGCAAACGGTTAATTTTTTAAAAAAGGTAAAACCGATGCGCATTCATATTTTTACTTTTTCAGCGCGTGAAAAAACTCCTTTTGCTGCTGATAATTTAATTGATAAAAATACCACGAAAAAAAGATATATAACCTTAAGTAAATTAGCTAAAAAGCTTTCCCTTGATTACGCCAGGCTTTTTTTAAACCAAAAACTTAGCATGGTTGCTGAAGAAAAAAAGAATGGATATATTACCGGTTATACTCAAAATTACATAAAAGTTAATATAAAAAATGAAATAAAACTTGGTTCTACCGTCGGAGTAAAAATAACAAAAATAGACAAAAACAATAAAGTTTTTGCTCAACTTGCAACCTAAGACTTAGGACTTAGGACTTAATTATGCGCCTTAACCAATATTTAGCAAAATCGGGAATCGCTTCCCGAAGAAAAGCAGAAAAAATAATAAAGGATAAAAAAGTAACCATCAACGATAAATATGTTGATAAGCCCTACCATCAAGTAAAAACTACAGACAAGGTGAAGGTAAACAACGAGGAAATAAAACCAGCAAAAAATATCTACATATTGGCCAATAAACCAAAAGGAGTTACCACTACTTGCTCTGATAAATTCGCAAAAACTACTATTTTAGATTTAATTCCTAAACAAATTACCGGGTTTTTGAAAAATATGGATAAAAAAAGGATTTATCCAGTCGGGAGGCTGGATAAAAACTCGACCGGATTAATCATATTAACCAATGATGGAGATTTTTGTTATCAGATAACTCATCCTAAATTCGAAATTGAAAAAGAATACCTTATCGAACTATCAAAACCAATAACAAAAACCGACTGCTATAAGGCAAAAAGGGGAGTTCTCGATGAAAAAGAACTGCTTAAAGTGAAAAAAACAGAAAAAATAAAAGGCTCGTTGAATAAAAAATTAATTCGCGTCATAGTGGCCGAGGGTAAAAAACGGCATCTTAGGCGCTTGTTCAATAAATTAGGCTATAAAGTCAGCTCTCTTAAAAGGACACGTATCGGTAACCTAAAACTTAATAATTTAGCTGAGGGGGAGTTTAAAATAATACTTTCTCCTGAGATTAAAAAATATTTAAATTTAAATGGCTAAGGTAGTTTTCCTAGATCGAGATGGAGTAATAAACCGCTACCCCGGTAACGGGAATTATGTTACTAGCTGCCGTGGCTTTAAGCTAATCCCCGGTGCTATCGAGGCTATTAAAAAAATCAAAAAGGGTGGATTTAAAATTTTTGTTGTTTCAAATCAATCCGGAGTTGCCAAAGGAAAATACTCCGAAAAAACATTAAAACAGATAAACCGGCGCCTAAACTTCAAACTCTGGCTCCGCAAAACTTCAATTGACGCCATATGCTATTGCACCCACAGCAATGAAGACAATTGCTCATGCCGCAAGCCTAAAACTGGTTTGTTAGATAAAGCAATAAGCGGCCTGGAAGAAAAAATAGAACTCTCTTTTTTTATCGGAGATTCCTTTGTTGATATGGTTACCGCGCAAAATTTCGGCGCAAAAACTATACTTTTATTATCCGGCAAAGAAAAACTTAAAAACCGGAAAAATTGGTTATTTGAGCCTGATTATATTTTCGATAATTTACTTTTAGCCTCTAATTTCCTACTCAATAACTATGCCTAGAATATTAGTCATTCACGCAAGTTTTGGACAAGGCCACAAGCAGGCAGCTTTAGCTATCAGTTCTCATCTTAATGCGCCCTGCCACGATTTGCTCGACTTTACTTTTAGTTTTATAAAAAAAATACAGGCGGCGTCTTACCTTTGGGTTACAAACAACCTTCCCTGGCTCTGGAAATTTTTTTTTAATATATCTCAATATAAAATAATTATCGCTGCTATCGGATTTTTAAACCTTTTGACCTATTTTCCTCTTGTCGGTTATCTCAAAAAGACAAAACCTCAAATCATCATAACCACCCACTTTTTCCCGCCTCAGCTTATAGGGATTATTAAAAAAAGCCTGGGAATCACGCTAATTTCTGTAGTAACCGACATAAAACCTCATCGTCTTTGGGCTAACAAAAATGTTGATAAATTCATCACAGCTACAGATCAGACCAAAAAATGGTTAATTGACTTAGGCATCAAAAACCAAAAAATTATATCCGGTTACGTAGCGATTCGGGAAGGATTTTTAAATCAAGAGCCCAGGCATGATTTATATAAAAAATTTAACCTGGATCCGGCCAAGCAAACCATTCTTTTTGTATCTTCAGCAAGTGGTAATTTTGAATTTTTGGAAAAAACTCTCGCGGCTCTTAACCACAAATTTAATCTTTTAGTAATTTATGGAAAAAACAATAAATTAAAAGAATACATAGAACAAGCTAAATTTGAAAACATAAAATGCTTCTCCTTCTACCAGCAAATATGGGAACTAATCACTTTATCTTTTTTAATTGTAACAAAGCCGGGAGGCCTTACCGTATTCGAAGGAGGTTATAAGAAAAAACTTTTTGTCTTTACTCACTTTATCCCCGGCCAGGAAGAAGACAACATGACTTTTTTAAAAAATAAAAAAATTGCCGAAACCGCCTTCAACTGGCAAAACCTGCTTGCAGCTATTAACCGGTTTTCAAATCAGGTCAAAAACAAAAAAATCAACTACCCCTTAGAATTTAAGGATATTCGAAAACCCTTAAGCAAAATCATTGACCATTATGTTGAAAATTGCTAAAATCACGCTTCCTTTAGCTATCGACAAAGATTTCGACTATCAAGTGCCTGCCGGCCAAAAGTTAAAACCGGGGATGAGGGTATTAGTCAATTTCAATAGGAAAGAAAAAATCGGCATAGTCAGATCTCTGGCTGATAAAACAAAAATTGCCAGCTTAAAACCGGTAAATGAAGTTATTGATTCAAGCCCGTTGTTAACAAATACGCATTTCGAATTTGCCAAAAACCTGGCAAGCTATTACCCTTATCCCAGTTCAAAATTCTTATTTATGATGCTTCCTCCTAAATTGCGTAAAAAAAGTAAACAAAAAATAGACCTGCCGCTTAAAAATAATAGGGCAACTCCTAAAAAAGAAGAGCTCGAGTTTATCAAATCAGATTTATTTTTAGACCGTTATTTGATTTGGAAAAAAGAAATTAAAAAAGCATTGGTTCAAGGCTCTGTAATTGTCTGCCTGCCTCAACTTACTTTTTTAAAAAAAATCGGCAAATTGCTTCAAAAGGATTTTTCCCAAAAAATATTTGAGTTTTTTAGCCAACAACCCGATAAGGATTTACTTAATAACTGGGTAAATTCAAGGCAAAAATCCTTAATTTTAGGAACAAGGTCTACCCTTTTTTATTATCCTGAAGATACAAGATTAATTATCATCGAAGAAGAGACCAGCCCTTATTATTTCCAGGAAGTTCAACCGTTTTACCATCTCCGCAAAGCCGCGCTTATTTTAACTAAGCAGCTAAAAAATAAGTTAATATTATCCGGCAGCTATCCTTCTTTATATACATACAATATGATTAATGAGGGAAAAATAAAATTAACCGAAGCCGGCAAGACAGGAAAAGATTTAAAAAAGATAGAGATAATCAACCGCGATAACTTTGCAAAATATAAATATATCAATCCGGTTCTTCTGGAATTAATCCGCAAGACAGTCTCTGAAAAAAAGAAAGGAGTAATCATCTGGAACAAAAAACATTTCTGGCAAATCATATCCTGCACTAATTGCGGGGATGCTTTAAGCTGCCGGCATTGTTCAAGCCTTCTTCAACAGGAAGAAAAAAATAAAAATGAATTGGTCTGCCCGCAATGCCAAAAAAAATTTCCTTACCCGGACATTTGCCCGAAATGCAAAAAAGGTTACTTCAAGGGAAAAAAAATGGGTATTGAAAAATTAAAGGAAATATTAGCTAAATTCTTCCCGGAATTAATATTAGAAAATATCGAAAGCTACAACGATAAATCTTTACTGGTCCTTTCTACCTCTAAAATCCTAAACCATCTCTACCAAAAACAATCGTTTGACCGCGGTTTTGTTCTAGATGCAGACTCGTACCTGGACCGATTTGACTTCGATGCTACTTTTAAAACTTTTATTTACCTGAAAAACCTATCCTTATTGTTTAAGGAAAAACTATTTATTTTTTCAAGCCGTCCAAAATATTACTTATTTGAATGCTTAAATAAAGACTGGCCTGAATTTTACGATAGAGAGCTTCATCTGAGGAAACAGATGAGCCTGCCTCCTTTTGTGAAAATAATAAAGATAATTCTCAGGCACAACGACCAAAGAAAAACTTTAAAAAACGGAGAAAAATTATACAATATACTAAAGGAAAAAAAATATGATATCTTTGGCCCCTTCAAAGAGTTTCCTCATAAGCTAAGAGGAAATTATCGTTATAGTCTGATAGTTAAACTTGAAAATAAAAATGTTTCTGACAAACCTGTTTATTCTGAACTGAATAAAATCAAAAGAAAAGGAATTCAGTCAGCGGTAATATTAAATTAAAAAAAATATGGATAGAATCATCTATTTTGGCAGTTCTAATTTTTCAAAAATAATATTAGAAACTTTGCTGGAAGCTAAAATCAAGCCTTTGTTGGTTGTAACCAAGCCCGATGCCCCTAAAGGAAGAGGGTTAAGGCTCTACCAAACTCAAGTAGCCGAAACTGCGCAAAACAATAATATCAAAATTCTAAAACCCGATAATCTAAAAAAGACTGATTTTTTAGACAAAATAGCCGGAATTAACCCTAACTATTTGGTTATCGCAGATTATGGAAAAATTATTCCTGCCTTGTTGCTCTCAATACCAAAAACCCTGCCTTTGGGGATTCACCCATCCCTGTTGCCGCTTTATCAAGGGCCTGCGCCAATCGAAAGAACCCTGCTTGACGGCCGGCAGTTAACCGGCGTAACAATTTTTAAATTGGATAAAGGAATTGATACCGGGCCGGTTCTTTTACAAAAAAAAATAAAAGTTGATGCAAATGACACTTATTTTACTCTTTCGAAAAAACTAGCGGCCTTAGGTGCAGAAGCATTAATTGAATCTCTTTATCAGGCCAAGGATGCTCCGGTCAACCTGCAACCTCAAGATACTAAAAAAGCTACTTTTGCGCCCAAGCTGGTTAAACAAACCGGTAAAATTAATTGGAAAAATAGCGCGGCAGAAATCAAAAATCTAATCAGGG